>CANQOB010000007.1 GCA_947625385.1 uncultured Clostridia bacterium | reverse complement strand
GAAGTGGCTTTCCGTTTACCACCAAACGCCGAAAGAAAGAGAAAAATTGTAGTCATAAAGAAAAAATGAGATAAAATGCGAACATCTGTTTGTATTTGCTTGCTTTTTGTGTGGGAACGCGGTATAATCATGGTATGGGCATTGATTTATTTGCGGAAAAGTATTACGATGATGAAATCGAAGAAGCGAGTGAGTTTCCGTGGGAGCATATTCATCGCAACGGGTATGGCTTTATCCGCATCAAAAACCCGCATTATATGGTGGACGGCGACGAACATGAGTTCTTTGTCCGCAAACCCACCCCTGCCGAGCGCATGGAAATCATTATCAATACCGTGATAGAGTGCAACGGCAGGACGTTCCGTATTCCTGTTCTTTCTCATCTGCTGGGCGTTTCGGACAGGACGGTGCAGACGGTATTAAGGCGGTTGGAGAGAGAAGGTCTTATTGAGATCATTCCGAAGAAGTCAAAGAGCGGGGCGCAACGGTGCAATGCCTATCGCTATATCGGACCGCCTTGTGAAAAATACGGTTCGGGGCTGACGTTAAAACTTCTCTATGATACAAAACACGATGTCGGTATCCGTGATTGGAATTGGAAGGTGTATTCCTTCGCCCACAATAAAGTTTGGCATAATAACTATCCGCTCTGCGAAGCGAAGTTTGAACAACGGAAGGCAAGGCACGACTATCTGGTGGAGAACGACCTTCCGGTCACTACCCCCGAAAACGTCAAGTTCATTGTCTTGCGGTACAGTTATTGGCAGGGAGAAAAAGAGAAGCTCAAACACTTTCTTTTCTCCAAAGACGGGAGCATCAAATTCCCGATCTTCCCGCTCGGCCGCTCCGAAAAAATATCGCTGTATGGCAATCCGCTTTTAATAGAGTTCGGCGGGCTGGAAGAGAATCCCGTCGTCACGGTTTCGGACGGGGAAACGGAAGAGATGTTCGGCATCTTTAATTGGTTCTATGAGAACATCATTCAGGTTTCAAGAGAGCTGGACGACGACCATGCAGAGCAATATTTCATCGTGGGCGACTTCACAACAAAATAAGGCGGTAGAAGTAAAACCCCTATACCATGTCTGTGATATAGGCATAAGAAAAAAGTGCGAAGAAAAAATCTTCGCACTTTTTTCGTGTCCTGCCGGTGAAAAAATCTATTCGTATTGTGACAGGCACTCCCGCCCGTCTATGGCTGCAAAAAATAAATCAAGGAGGTGTGGGAACTTTCCGCAGCGGGAGCGTCTGACATCATTTCAAAGGAGGATCTATGAAAAGACAACAACCCGGCGACAGCGTTGGTGAATTGGACGCGGACGGCATTGCGGTTTGGTATCCCAACTGTAAAGTCCGCTTCGATGGCAGCAATTATATCGCTACCCCGCATACCACCAACTGTACCCGCCGCAGAAAGCACAAGGAACAGGTCATTGCGGTATCTATTAAGGACGGCAAGCTCGCCCTTGAAAAAGAGCCGCAGAAACCGCCCTCAACGCCCGAACAAATCACGGTCGAGGAAGCAATCAAAGCGCATGAGAAAAGCCCGCCTGAAAGCACAGACGAGCCGAAGAAGGTCATAAGGCATACCACGCGCAAGCAAATCTTTGATGAACTTTACGAGAAGTATCTCTATCTCAAACCGAAGGAACGCAAACAGGCGATCCTCAACGATATGCGCCCACTCTTTGAGAACGAGGACGCCTTAAAAGTTTTTGTAGACGACAACTGTTTACGGCGGTGGAGAAATCTTGTCGTGCGCAGACAGCGGTTTGCAAGAAAAGCATATAACCAGCATTTCCGCTACTTTGCGACCTTCACCTATTCGGATGAAAAGCATACCGAGGAAAGTTTTAAGAAGCGATTGCTTCAAACATTACGGCGGCTTGCAACGCGCCATAAGTGGCTGTATATGGGCGTATGGGAACGGGGCAAGGAAACGGGCAGATTGCATTTCCACGCGCTCGTGTATATCCCAGACGGAGAAGCGGTAGGAAGTTTGGAGGAAGTGACGGACTACAACAAAAAGACGGGTAAGAGAAAGATGATCATCCAAAACACGTTCTTTGCGGAGAAGTTCGGCAGAAATGAGTTCGACGATATTTCATTCTCCGATATGGTGTATGGAAAAGCACTTGCCTATCTCACGAAGTACATGGAGAAGAACAACGAAAAGGCGGTGTATTCTCGTGGACTATATGAGTTCTTCCGTTCGGACATACAGGGTGCAGATGTTGTGGCAAAGATGGAGAACATAGACGAAACGGACAACCGGCTCGTGCTTGCCTCCGACTTCACCTGCTGGGATGAGGGCGTGAAAGTGGGCGAAGTATCCCGCGAAACGATTGCAATGCTGCCGAAATCAAGTTGAAACGGGAGCGGCGATGAAACGTGCGCCGAGACGCGCAACCGCCGCCTGCCGAATACAAATACGAACGTAAACGGCAAAAGAAAAGATGTTCTGTGAGAGGGCAGGCGCGGCGTATCGCCAAGCGGTTCAGCGGCGATGCCCGCGCCCCTCACAGTCTTTCTTTCCGTTTATCGTTTTGTTCGGTTAAGGCGTGTGCCTGTCTCGCGCCGCGAAGCGGCGCGCTTGTTTTCAAGACAGGCACACGCCTAAAAACCATTTGACGGAATTGGACTGTAAAAACTAAAATTTCAAGAGAAGGAAACATTTTTTACAGGAGTAATTATGAAATACAAAGATTGGCTTTTGGAATGGCTTGCGACGTGTGTAAAGCCCACGGCGAAAGAGCGCACTTATGAAAAGTACGAACGTATTTGCCGCAAACATCTCTCTGCGCTTGGAGAGTATGCGCTCGAGGAGCTCACCACGCCCGTCTTGCAGAAGTTCGTTGCTGAAAGAACGTCCCGCCTTGCGCCGAACACGGTGAACGTCATTATCTCCGTTTTGAAAAGTTCCCTCAAAAAGGCGGTCTCCTATGGCGTGGCGGAACGAGAGCACACGGGTGGTATTTCCCGTCCCCGCACGGTGGAAAACAAAGTCAAGTGCTTCTCCAAAGAGGAACAAAAGAGGCTCGAGCAATATATCCTCGGCAGCAAAAAAAAGCAGAAGCTCATCGGCATCCTCCTCTGCCTCTATACGGGACTGCGAATCGGCGAACTTTTAGCACTCACATGGGAGGATATTGACTTTACGGCAGGCATTCTTTCCGTCACGAAGTCCTGTCATGACGGCTGGGGTGAAGGCGGTTATAAAAAGCTACTTGAGCCACCCAAGACAAAAACTTCGGCGCGAGTCATTCCCTTGCCCAAGCAAATCATAGGTGTTTTGAAAAAGGCAAAGCGGGAGAGCGGCGGAACCTATATCGTCGGAGGAGACAAGTCTGTCTCAGTGCGTTCCTATCAACGCACTTTTGAACTTCTCCAAAGAAAGTTGCATATCCCGCACCGCGGCTTTCATGCTTTGCGGCACACCTTTGCGACAAGGACCCTTGAATGCGGAATGGACGTGAAAACGCTCTCCGAGATTTTGGGGCATAAAAACCCCACCGTCACGCTCAACCGCTATGTTCACAGCCTCATGGAGCACAAGCAACTGATGATGAACCGTCTCGGCAAACTTTTGCAATAAAAAAGACGGGACTTTCTCCCGCCTGATTTGTTCATGTAATATTTTATTCCGTGTACCGTTTTTCCGTTTGCTTTTATATTATAACGCGCGAGCGCGCGAAAATCAAGAATTTATCGTCAAATTTTTGAATTTTCCATGAACATTTTCCCTGTTTTTGTTCACGGAATAAAATAATCCGTGTACATTTTCGCGCGACAAAAGTTCATCGGAAAATCGGAGGTTTTTATGAAAAAGAAACTCTTGACAATCATTATTTCCCTTGCTGCGGCCTTCTGCCTGTGCTTTGGCCTCGCGGCGTGCGCCGGGGTCGGAACGGAGGGAACGTACTATCTCATAGAAAATGATAAGTACGTCAAAGAAACCTACTTCACGCTCCAGGGCGGCAAGTGGACGGATGACGACGGTGTTTCGGGAGAGTACGAAATAAACGGTGACGCAATCACCCTCTATACCGACCTGTTCGGTACAAAAATGGAGTTTACAAGCGGGACTGTGAAAGACGGCGTACTCACCCTCAAAGGCATCTACGGCGATAAGGTATATGCCCAGGAAGGCGCATGGAAAGGCGCAAGCGGCGGAAACCAAGGCGGCAATCAAGGAGGTAGCCCCTCCGCCAAGGAGTACTCAGTTACCTACGACGCCAACGGCGGAACGTTTTCAGGCGGACAGAATACATACACACAGACTGTAAAGGAAGGGAATAAACTCACCGCGCCCACGTCTCCGACGCGGAAAAACTATACCTTTGCGGGTTGGGCGAAGAGCAAGAACGGCTCGGCCATGTGGAAATTCGACGAGGATACCGTCTCGGAGAATATTACCCTCTATGCACAGTGGACGCAGGAATCGGCGGTCATTTTGAGCGTGGACGGTGCGAGCATCGAGGGAAGAGAAATTTTCATGCTCGTAGACCATACCACCGTCGAAGTCTCCCTTTCGAACAAGGTCGTTTGCAGTGACGACAGCATCTGGCGCCTCTATAGCGACCCCGAAGGTCAGCGCGAGATCCCCACGAAAATGGTGACAAACCTGAAAAGCGGCGAGAACGTCTATTATCTCGTCGTCAATTCGCAGAACCAAGCGCAAGTGAATGTCTATAAGTTCACCGTCCACCGCAGTTATCTTGTGACCATTTCTTACTACAACGGCGAAACCCTGCTCGAGACGGCGGAAACTTACACAGGCAATACGTTCACGGCAAGTTACAAACCGAATATTACGGGCTACACCTTCAACAAATGGAAAACGGCAAGCGGCAAGGAATTTACCTCCGACGTCCTTTGGTCGTCCCTTGCCCTCTATGCCGATAAGACGGCGAACACCTACAAGGCGACGCTCGATGTGAGCGGCGGCGACGCGCTCTCCGAGACGGAAAAGACGATGACCTACGACAGTTCCTATTCCTTCCCCGTTCCGAGGCGCACGGGATATTCCTTCACGGGTTGGTATGTGGGAAGCACGCAGGTCACAAACGCGAACGGGAGCAGTCTTTCCGCATGGAAGTATGCGAGTGCACAGAAAGTGACCGCCCATTGGAAAGCAAACGATTACGCCGTGACCTTGAAGCAGAACGACAGCGAGGCAGGCACGGTCACGGGTGGCGGAGACCACGCCTACGATAGCCAAGTTACGATCAAAGCGACAACCAACAACGGCTACACGTTTTTGGGGTGGTTTAAGGACGGCGAAAAGCAATCTTCCGATCTAACCTATCAATTCAAAATGGGCTTTTCTGCAACCTATTCGGCACAATGGATCAAGTGCCCTGTGACTCTTGCCGCTGACCTTGCGGAGGGCGGCACGGTGAGCGGCGTGGAAAAGACGGTCGCGGGCGCACAGACGACAATAACAGCTAAAACGAATAAAGGATATACTTGGCTTGGGTGGTATAATGGTGATACGGAACTCACGAGAGATCTTACCTATACCTTTCCCATGCCATCCAATGAACAAGAACACTTTATATATACAGCGAGATGGATTAAAGTCTCAATAGAGATGAATAATGCGCAAGCTGGATCAGTGATTGGGTTAGATAGGGAATTTGTAGTAGGCGAAGAAGTTACTATAACGGCTGCTACAAATGTAGAGTTTATTTGGATGGGTTGGTATGACGGTGCAGAACTGCTTTCTGATGCAGTAAACTATACTTTTGATATGCCTTCGGAAAGTAAAAACTGGACGGCACGATGGGGCGTAAACTATATAGACAGTAATGGAGATGTTTCTATATATACTGAAGATGATATTCAAGTTATAAAAAATATCAACAGTCGAACATTAACAGGATGGTATGTGTTTTCAGGAACTGTTTCTGGGAACTGTATATTAGAAATTAGCGGAGTGGCGCATGTTATACTCGCCGACAATTGTGATTGGATAATTGGCTCAGGGGGAATCCATATAATCAATGAAAATGAACTACATATATATGCACAAAGCGTCAGTGAGAATGTTGGCAAATTGACGGTCAATGGAAATATAGGGGGGAATAATGGAGAAAATGGTGGAGTCGACAGATATGGTGGTGCAACTAATGGAGGGAACGGGGAAGACTGCGGAATAATTGTTTTTAATGGAGGTATAATTACCGCTTCCTTTATAGGAGGAGGCAATGGTGGCCACGGTGCCAATTCCAACCTAACCGGCGGATATGCAGGCGGATCGGGAGGCCATGGCGGTAATGCAGGGACGATTATAATTAATGGTGGTATTATTTCTGCAACTAAAATCGGTGGCGGAAATGGTGGAGACGGAGGCATGGGAACACAAGGCACAACTGGACGTATTATCTCCGGCAATACTTTCTATCCCACTACTCAGGGCGGGAATGGCGGCAAGGGCGGCAATGGCGGCAACGCAGGTGTAATTATTATTAACAACGGATCATTGACAGTAACAAGTATTTATGGTGGCAATGGAGGGAACGGAAAAAATGGTGCTAGGGGTGGCAATGGTGCAACAAGTGGATCTATAGATAACCCCAGTATTCATAATGGAGGCCGTGGTGGAACTGGTGGGGATGGAGGCAAAGGCGGAAATGCAGGACACATAATAATTTATAATGGGATTGTCGTTATATCCAATATATATTACGGAACAGGTGGAACAGGTGGAACAGGTGGAGTAGGAGGTAACGCAGGCAGATATCCTAGTGGCGCACCCACATCAAACGGGTCAACAGGGAGCAATGGTCGGAGAGGCGATGGAGGAAGTCGCGCTATGATTTATTATAACGGCTCGAAAACTAAATGGGGAGACGAAAAAATTAATTCCACTTACGCCGACATCTATTTCTACTCTGGCGTTGCACCCACCGAAGAGCAATGGGAAGACTCTCCTAACTGGTGGTACTACGACGATGACACAGGTGAAATTGTCATTTGGAAAAAGCCGGAATGAACTTATAATACAGTGCCAATAGTTAATATGGGAGAATAGTAAATGGAAGCGATAAATAACTTCAGGCGCACAGACTTTCTCATGCAGCCGAAACAAAATAATTTACAAGGAGAAAAACAATGTCCGAGTTTGCCTTAAAATCCATTTTCGAAGAAGGGAAAATCAAGGACACATTCAACCATTACGGCATTGATTTATTGGTTGAGGATAAGAAAGGTGTTCCCGATAAGGATAAGCAGCCGCTTTCCTCTTTCAAGTTTTCAAAATACAATGTTGTCATCGGGGCAAATGGTTCGGGGAAATCGCGCTTTTTACGGGCTATCAGAGATTTATATAAAACAGATACAACGACAAGAGTGGTCTATGGATATTTCCCCGAAATTTCCGTCTCGACACCGAAAAAACGCGAGAGTAAGACAGATTTGCCGCAATATTCTTTATATAGTTCTCTTACTGAGCCAGATGCAAGTTTCGAAGACTTTTTACATGAAATAGAATTGCGTGGTATATCATATTTAGTAAATTTATTTAACTGGAGTTATCGTGTAGAAAGAGATAGAAATATCAGCATCATAACAAAAGTTCAAGATACATTTAAGGAATTAACAGGATATACCCTCATACATAAACCCGATAATCGTGGATCCGACGATCATGAATCTGATCAATTCATGATAGCAGATTCCGATTCTAAAAACCCTTGTGACTTGTATAAAAAGCTGAAAGAATTCTCTCCCGGAGAATTGATGTTGTTCTACATGTCGATTTTCCTGTCGTTTCCTTCGACCAAAGGGTTTGAGCGCGTGATTATTTTGGATGAGCCGGAATGTCATTTGCATCCCGAAGCGCTACTTACATTTATCAGCAAGCTGAAACAACTCGATGGCGTTTCTTCTGTTTGGATCGCAACGCACAGCCTGTTTCTGGTCCCTGAATTTGAATTTGAGGATTTGGTATATATCAAAGACAGCAAAGTCATCAAACGCAACTCCAAATTGTATACCTCTATCAACGAGTCATTGCTCGGAAAACATGGGAAAAATATCGCAGAATATTTCCGTTCCGTTGATCAATGGCAGATCGGCGGATTTCTTGCCGAATGTTTTTTGGGCCCGGAAGTAAAAGACTTCGTCGACCCCAACGATAGACAAGCCCAAGCATTTATCAACGAATTGCGTGAGCATGACGCGTGCGCTCCCCGTATTTTGGATTACGGAGGCGGCGCGGGAAGGCTGGGAAAAACATTGGCAGAAGTATGCAAAGGCGAAAAAACTTATTTTTATAGCATTTATGATCCAATGTATGCAAAGGAGAAAAATAAAGAACAAAAAGCAAATTTGGAAAAGTTGAGCTTTCCGGTATATGATGACCCCGCCAAAATTAAGGGGGAATATGATTTCGTTGTTTTGATGAACGCTCTGCATGAAATCAAGCCTTCAGACTGGATAAGTACTTTTTCTAAAATATCGAAATTGCTTAAGTCTGGTGGGTATCTGATTTTCGTCGAAGAACGTGCATTGCATAAGGGTGAATGGATAGACGGCTACGGGTATATGGTTTTATCGGAATCCGAGCTTAACATCTTATTTGGCAAGGATGCAGACGAGCCGAAACCAATCAAGACGGATGAACGAATGATTTGCGTTTCCATCCCAAAGGAAAACATTGAAAATGTCAACGATGAAAAAATTTCGGCCGCCCTTTTACAGTTGGAGCAGAACGCTTTGCAGGAGATAAAAAACCTCCGCATATCTCAAAATACCGATAGACCAAGAACTTATGCGTTTTGGGTGCAACAATATATCAATGCAAAGTTGTATAACGAAGGGATAAAAGAGAAAATTACTATAAACCTATTAGAAAAACTGAAGCCGGAGTTTATCACAATAGATACAAAATTATATGGGGATGTTGCACATAGTATTTATAAGGCAGTATGCTCAAAATGCGATGGAAAAAGCGACGGCGCCGAAGCACATGACTGGTTTGAAGAATTGCTCAAATTGGATAAAGCATATAAAAATAATACGTCGATGGCCGTTCTATGGATTGCCGCTGCCTTGTTGGGAGACCCGATTTGTAGGGAAATCGTAAAACACAATTCAAATTATTTAGAGACGCTGAACAATCTGATGGGCGATGAGGTCTCGTTCGAAAAAAGTATGAAAATTCTGAAATGGCAGGACGGCAAAAAAATCGCTGTTTGATATACACTTCATCGGCAGTTCTCGGGATGAAAAAGAGAAATTGGGGCAGGATTGGGGAACAAATAAAAGCACACATTATATAGTATCGTTTGCATAATATTTTACTATATATTGTGTATCGAGGATATCTTCGATGGCTTCGACTCCCGTTTCCTGCTCCATGAAGAAGCGGGGCGCATATGCGCCCCGCTTCTTCATATGTGAGGAGCAGGAAATGGGAGTCGAGGGTATCACGCTGCCATTCTTGCTCAACAGCGCAGTGCGCTGTGAGCGGCAGCGTGATGTGAGCGGTGGCACCCGCGAGGGGTCGCGGCGGTCCCTGCCGCCGCAAAGAGGACAAGCCGTGCCCTTCCACGCACAAATTTCGCGCAGGTCGCGCGGGTCCCTGCCCGCCGACTTGACAATTGATAATTGTCAACCGTGCGCGCCGCCAAAGGCGCGACTCCCGTTTCCTTCTTTTTCCAAATGGAAAAGATCGTATAGACGGTGCGCACATCGTACCGAGTAAACCGTATAGGAGGTAATACTATGTTCAGCGAAAAAGAAAAAGAGATCGTTGCCGAATTTTATTCCACGATCGATAGCTTGGGCGCAAAAAAATTGCGATTGTCGTGGCAAAACGGGTACGCGATCGCAAAATTTGATACTTGCTTCGATGACTTTGCGGAAGAGGATGAAACGGATGAATACACGTCATTCGTCTTTGAAATCGTTGATTCGAAAGGCGAGATTCCGATCGAAATCAGTTCGGCGGGATATACGCTCATAAATTACCATAACTTTCCCATAAAAATCGAAGTATTGGAATAAAGGAAAGCCGCAACCGTTGGCTGCGGCTTTCCGTTTCGTTCAACCGTCGCAGACGGGACTGATACGGCGGAAAATGTAGGTATCGTAGGCGCCCGATTCGCCCAAGTATTCCCCGTCCTCGTTGAACGAGTACACATTTGCGCGCTCTCCGAGACCCGCCGTGAGATAAACGATGTCGTCCACGACGGCGCGGACGCACATGCCGAACTCTTCAAAGGGCGGCTTCCCCGCGAGGAACGAGAGCGGCACCAATCTGTCTACCTCGGTGACCGTATCGCGATGCATGCCGCCGCTCAGAGGACGGGATCCGCTGCAAAAACGGAGTCCCGTGACGAGCCGGTTGTTTTCGATCAAAATGTTGCCGAGCGCGCGCACCTCTTCCTCGGAGAGATGCCGCCGCGGCCTCTCCTTGATGGCGCGGATCGTCCTCTCCCTCTCTTCCCGCAGGGCATCGAACCGCGCCTGTAAGGGCGTGTTTTCGAAAGAATCCGGGGCGAACTCCACGCCGTCGGGGACTTCTGCGGAGGTAAGCGCGGTGCAGCCGCAGAAGGCGCCGCTTCCGATCTTTTTCACGCTGTCGGGAATGATGACGCTTTCGAGAGAGGTACAGCCGCGGAAGGCGCCGCTTTTGATCTCTTTGACGCCGCCGGGAATGACGACGCTTTTGAGAGAGGTACAGCCTTCGAACGTCGTCTCCGCGATCTCTTCGAGCGCCGCGGGGAGCCCGATGCGGACAAGGCTCTCGCAGCCCGCGAAGGCGTTCTTGCCGATCTTGTTCACGCCGTCCGGCAAAACGAGTTCGGTGAGCGCCGAGCATGTGTAGAACGCCCTCTCCCCCACCTCGGTCAAGTCTTTGGGGAGCGCAACGCTTGCGAGGGAGATCGCGAACAGAAACGCGCTTTTGCCGATGCTTTTCACGCCGTCCGGAATGACAATGCTGCGAAGCTCGCCCGCCAAAAACGCACCCGAGCCGATCTTTGTGACGCCGTTCGGAACGACGACGTCCTCCTGCGACCCCGTATAGAGCAGCAAAACGTTATCTTTGATGAAAAAATCCATGTTCCCTCCGACGAATCGGGCTCCGCCGCCGATTCGGAAAGCGCCGTCCCCTCCGGGAACGGCGCCTCTTTTTTTGGTTTCCGATTATTTTCTGGGATTCTTGATATTCGCCTGTGCCGCCGCTGAAAGCGAAACCGCCTCATATTTCGCTTCGCAATGAATCGCCATTCGTTCGGCGGTACGCTTTGCCTTGCGCGGCAAACTTACTTTCTCGGATTCTTAATATTTGCCTGTGCCGCCGCAAGACGCGCGATGGGCACGCGGTAAGGCGAGCAGGACACGTAGGAGAGCCCGATATTGTGGCAGAACTCGATGGACGAAGGGTCGCCGCCGTGCTCGCCGCAGATGCCCGTATGGAGCTTCCTGTTGGCTTTCTTGCCCTTCTTCACCGCCATCTCCATGAGCTGGCCGACGCCCGTCGTATCGAGACGTGCGAACGGGTCGCTCTCGTAGATCTTGTTGGCGTAGTAGGCGGGAAGGAACTTGCCCGCGTCGTCGCGGGAGAAGCCGAAGGTCATCTGCGTCAGGTCGTTGGTGCCGAAGCAGAAGAAGTCCGCCTCCTTCGCGATCGCGTCGGCGGTGAGCGCCGCGCGCGGGATCTCGATCATGGTGCCCACTTCATACTTGATCTTCTTGTGCTTGGACTTGATGACTTCCTCGGCAGTCCTGACGACGATATCCTTGACGAACTTGTATTCCTTGACTTCGCCCGTGAGCGGAATCATGATCTCGGGCACGACTTTCCAATCCTTGTGGCGCTTCGCAACGGCGATCGCCGCCTTCATGATCGCTCTCGTCTGCATGACGGCGATCTCGGGATAGGTGACGCAAAGACGGCAGCCGCGGTGACCCATCATCGGGTTGAACTCGTGAAGGTCTGCGATGATCTGCTTGATCTCGCCCACCGATTTCTTCATCGCCTTGGCGAGCGCCGCGATATCCTCCTCCTCGGTGGGGACGAACTCATGGAGCGGCGGGTCGAGGAAGCGGATGGTGACGGGTCTGCCGCCGAGCGCCTCGAAGAGTCCTTCGAAGTCCGCCTGCTGCATGGGCTCGATCTTGGCGAGCGCCTTTTCTCTCTCCTCTACCGTGTCCGCGCAGATCATTCTGCGGAACGCGCCGATTCTGTCGGGGTCGAAGAACATGTGCTCGGTGCGGCAGAGACCGATGCCCTGCGCGCCGAACGCCGCCGCCTGCCGCGCGTCCTTGGGCGTATCCGCATTGGTGCGCACGCCGAGCGCCTTGTATTTGTCGGCGAGCTCCATGATTCTTCCGAAATAGCCGCTGTTGGGGTCGGCGGGGACGGTGGGGATGAGGCAATCGTAGATGTTGCCCGTCGAACCGTCGAGGGAGATTGCGTCGCCCTCGTGATAGACCTTGCCGGCGAGGGTGAAGCACTTGTTCTCTTCATCCATCTTGATGTCGCCGCAGCCGGAGACGCAGCAGGTGCCCATGCCGCGCGCGACGACCGCCGCGTGGGAGGTCTGTCCGCCGCGCACCGTGAGAATGCCCTGCGCGAACTTCATGCCCTCGATGTCCTCGGGAGAGGTCTCCAATCTGACAAGGACGACCTTCTTGCCCGCCTTGCCTTCCTTGACGGCGTCCTCCGCGGTGAACACGATGGTGCCCGCAGCCGCGCCGGGAGACGCCGCGATGCCCCTGCCCACGATGTCGCTCTTGTCCGCTTCTTTGAGCGCCTTGGGGTCGAACTGCGGATGGAGCAGCATGTCGAGAGACTTCGCATCGATCTGCATGAGCGCTTCCTGCTCGGAGATCATGCCCTCGTCGATGAGGTCGCACGCGATCTTGATCGCTGCGGCGGCGGTGCGCTTGCCGTTTCTCGTCTGCAACATGTAGAGCTTCTCGTTCTCGACGGTGAATTCCATATCCTGCATATCGCGGTAGTGGTTTTCGAGAATTTTGCAAACTTCCTGGAACTGCTTATAGACATCGGGGAACACCTCTGCCATTCTGGCGATGGGCATCGGCGTGCGGACGCCGGCAACGACGTCCTCGCCCTGCGCGTTGGTGAGGAACTCACCCATGAGCCCCTTTTCGCCCGTCGCGGGATTGCGCGTGAACGCGACGCCCGTGCCGCAGTTGTCGCCCATGTTGCCGAACGCCATCATCTGCACGTTGACGGCGGTTCCCCAGGAATACGGGATATCGTGGTCCATGCGGTAGACGTTTGCGCGGGGGTTGTCCCACGAACGGAAAACCGCCTTGATCGCCTCGAAGAGCTGCTCCTTGGGGTCGGACGGGAAGTCCTTGCCGATCTTGGATCTGTATTCCGCTTTGAATTGTTCTGCGAGATCTTTAAGGTCGTCGGCGTCGAGTTCGACGTCCTGTTTGACCCCCTTCTTCTTCTTCATCTCGTCGATGAGCTTCTCGAAGTACTTCTTGCCGACCTCCATAACGACGTCCGAGAACATCTGGATGAAGCGGCGGTAGCAGTCCCACGCCCAGCGGGGATTGCCCGACTTCTTCGCGAGCACCTCGACGACCTCCTCGTTGAGTCCGAGGTTGAGAATGGTATCCATCATGCCGGGCATAGAGGCGCGGGCGCCCGAACGCACGGAGACGAGGAGCGGATTCTCCCTGTCGCCGAATTTCTTGCCCGTGATCTGCTCCATCTTGTCGATGTATTCCATGATCTCCGCCCTGATCTCGGGGTTGATCTGTCTGCCGTCCTCATAGTACTGCGTGCAAGCCTCCGTCGAGATCGTGAACCCCTGGGGAACGGGGAGACCGATGTTGGTCATCTCCGCGAGGTTTGCGCCCTTGCCGCCGAGAAGTTCGCGCATGTTCGCGTTCCCTTCGGTGAAAAGATAGCAATACTTTTTTGCCATTGAAAATTCCTCCTGAATGATTTGTTTTTTTGCCAAAAGTAATTGTACACCATTCTTAAAGAAAAAACAAGCCTTTCAAGGCTGTTTTTTGAAGAAAAAAGGAAGATTTTTCCTTTTGCAGGCATTTTTTCGGGGAGACGGCGCCGCCCGCGGAAAAGTTCCGCCGCCGCGCGTCTTTACTTTTTTCCCTCCGGAGCGGACCGCCGCCCGTTCTCACCTGCCGGCGGCGCAGATCCCGGCGATCTTTTCGGCAAGCTCCTCCTTGCCCGCGCCCGTGAGCCCGGAGACGGGGATGACGTTCCCCTCTCCCAGCCCGAAGGCGTTCGCAACGGCGCGCACCCGCGCTTTGACCTGCATCTTGGAGAGCTTATCGCTCTTGGTCGCCACGACGGTGAAGGGAAGGATGTGATAGTTGAGAAATTCCACCATCTGCAAGTCGTCGCAAGACGGGTCGCGGCGGATGTCCGAGAGCAAGAGAACGTGCGCGATGCGCTCCCGTTTTTCGAAGAACTTATCGAGCGTTTTCGCCCACTTTTCCTTCTCCGCGCGGGAGACGGCGGCATAGCCGTAACCGGGAAGATCGGCAAGGACGAATGTGCCGAAGTCGAAATAGTTGACGAGACGGGTGCGCCCGGGCGACGCGCTCGTCTTGGCGAGCTTTTTTTGCCCCGCGAGCAGGTTGATGAGGGTGGATTTGCCCGAGTTGGACTTTCCGCACACTGCGATCATGGGCTTGTCGAAGGAGAGCAGCTGCGCTTCCGTCGCCGCGGACGTGAGGAACTTTGCATTGAAATTCATGTCATACCCCCGTCACCGCGCTGCGGAACACTTCGTCCACTTCGGACACGCAGATGAAATGCAGCTGCTTCCGGATGGGGGCGGGAATCTCCTCGACGTCCTTTTTGTTTTCCTCGGGGATGATGATGTCGCGGATTCCCGCGCGGTTGGCGGCAAGCGCCTTCTCTTTGAGCCCGCCGATGGGCAGAACTTTCCCGCGGAGCGTGATCTCCCCCGTCATGGCGACGTCCCGCCGCACGGGCTTGCCCGTGAACGCGGAGAGGATGGCGGTCGCCATCGTGATGCCCGCGGAGGGTCCGTCCTTGGGCGTGGCGCCCTCCGGAACGTGGATATGGATGTCCTTTTTCTCGAATTCCGACTCGTCGATTCCGTACTTTTCCGCATGCGAGCGGATATACGAGATCGCCGCGCGGGCGGATTCCTTCATGACGTCCCCGAGCTTGCCCGTGAGCAGAATCTCTCCCTTGCCCTGCATGGCGGAGACTTCGATGGAGAGCGTGGTGCCGCCCACCGCCGTCCATGCCAGCCCGGTCGCCGTGCCGACCTCGTCGCGCCCGAGCATGCTCTCCTCCCGCAAAAAGCGCTTTGCGCCGAGGAAGCTTTCGAGATTTTGTTTGGTCACGGAGAGCGAACGCGCCTCCCCCTTGGCGATCTTTACGGCGGCTTTCCTGCAAACGGCGCCGATGGCGCGTTCGAGCGCGCGCACGCCCGCCTCCATCGTGTAACCCTCGATCATGGCAAGCAGCGCGCCCTGCGTGAAGCGGATCTTCTCTTCGTCCAGTCCGCATTCCGCGCACTTTTTCGGCACGAGATATCGCCGCGCGATCTCCTCTTTCTCCTGCGGGGTGTAGCCCGCCAGCTCGATGATCTCCATGCGGTCCCGAAGGGGCATGGGGATGGTGTCGAGGGTGTTCGCGGTCGCGATGAACATGACTTTGGACAGATCGTAGGGCACTTCGAGATAGCGGTCGCGGAAGGAAAAATTCTGCTCGGGGTCGAGCACTTCCAGAAGCGCGCTCGAAGGGTCCCCGCGAAGGTCCGCAGAGATCTTGTCCACCTCGTCGAGCAGAAACACGGGGTTGACGACCCCGGCGCTCTTCATTTCATAGATGATGCGCCCCGGCATCGAGCCGATGTAGGTGCGGCGGTGCCCGCGGATCTCCGCCTCATCCTTGAGTCCGCCCAAACTCATCCGCACGAATTTGCGCCCGAGGGCGCGCGCGACGGACTTCGCGATGCTCGTCTTGCCCACGCCGGGAGGTCCCACCAAACAAAGAATGGGCGCTTTCAGCGTGCCCGTCAGTTTGAGGACGGCGAGATATTCGACGACGCGCTCCTTGATCTTTTCCAGACCGTAGTGATCTTCGTCGAGCATCTTTTCGACGTCCGCAAGAGCTTCCGTATCCGTCGTCTCCTCCGTCCAGGGAAGATCGAGAATCCAATCGAGGTAGTTGCGGATCACGGTGTACTCGGGAGAAGAGGAGGGCATGCGCTCCATGCGGGCGAGCTCGGCGAGCGCTTTTTCCTCCGTTTCAGCGGGGAGATGCTTGGAAAGGAGCCGCTCCCTGAGCTTGTCCCCCTCCTGCGCGTCGTCGCCGAGTTCGGCATGGATGGCTTTGAGCTGCTCGCGGAGGAAATATTCCTTTTGCGATCTGTCGATGTTTTTGCGCACATCCTGCGCAATCTTGCGCTCGAGCTCGGCGATCTCCATCTCGCCGGCAAGAGATTCGCAGAGCGCTTGCAGGCGCGCGGGGACGAACGGCTCTTCGAGGATGCGCTGTTTCAGCACGTCCTTGATGCGGGAGCGCTGCGCGCAGAGATTGACAAAGACGTCGGCGTCGCCGATGGAGATAAGCGCCTCCGTCTCCTTTTCGTCCCCCGTTTTGAGTTCGCGGACGAGCTCCTTTGCGACGCGCAGCCCCGCCTCTTCCTCCGCTTCGCTGCCGCGGACGGGAGCGAGCTCCTCCGCAAAGGCATAGACGAATCCGTCCCGCATGCGGAATTCCCGCGCGCGGGCACGGTAGAGCCCCTCCGCCGTGATGCGCGTGCGGTTGCCGATGTGGACGGTCTGCCGCACGGCGGCGACGGTCCCCACCTCGAAGAGATCGCCCGGGGCGGGGTCCTCCTCGCCCGAACGCTGGCGGGTAATGAAAATTCTGCTGTCCCGCGCGCCCGCGCTCTCCAAAGCAGCGAGAGACAAATCTCTTCCGACGTCGAAAGAGACGGTCGCATCGGGGAAAACGACCTGCGCGCGCATCGGCAGAACGGGCAGGATCTCGGTTATCGGTTGTTGGGTCATGGGAACCTCTCGATTTCAGTATTCGGCAAATCCCTGCGGACTTGCATGCTCTACGGAAAAAAGCGGGCGGAGCACCCTTGCTCCGCCCGCCCGCCTCTGCCTGTTTAGTTCACGGTATCGGAATCGAAATTGATCGTGTATTTTCCCTTTCTGTCGTCGGGGAACAGGGTCGCCCCCGAGATGACGGGAAGATAGAGCGGCGGGTTGACGAGCGCGGCGCACGTCATATTGGTGACGGCTGCACGCAGATAGGGGAACATCGTCTCCGTTGCGTTGATGGCAAAGATGCGCCTGTCCTCGTCGGTATTCATATTGTTGACTTCGAACACGCCCACGAGGCGCGCCACGATATCGAAGGGCTTGGGCTCTTCCTTCGTGGATTCGATCTTGCATTCCAGAATGACGAGGTTGATCTTGGGATCTTCCTTCGAAGTCTGGATGCGGCGGGAGAAAAAGGGCTTGATCTCAAATCTCTCGTTGGGAGCGATCTGGATGTGGTTTACCTTAAAGGTGAGTTCGTCGGCATTGAGCGCCTTCATCGAATAGTCGATCATTTTATAACCTCTCTCGGAATTTTTCATAGTATTTATCACACCGCTTTCGGCGTGTTAAACATTTTTTGAGCAAATTTTTTCAAAATTCCCGAATCGGGCGGGCGGGAACGCTCTCGATGAAGTCCAAAACCGTCCCCCATTTTTCCTCCCTGCCCTCTTTTTCGTTGAGAAATTCGTGGCGGGAATGTTCAAAGAGCGCAAGGTTTACGCGGCGCATGCCGGCTTTCTCGGTATAGTAGCGGTAGAGCTTCTTGACGCCCTTGCCCGCATCGCCGACGGCGTCCTCCGCGCCCGAAACGAGGAGAACGGGCAGGTCTTTGCGAAGAGATCTTGCGTAATCCGCGGTATAGAGGGAGCGGAGCCCGCGGAAAAAATCCGCATAGAAGCGGAAAGAACAGGTGAAATCGCACAGGGGGTCGCTGTGATACTTTTGGTTGTTCTCCGCATCCGCAGACAGCCATTCGCCGTCCTCGAATTTCTTCTCGTACGCCCCGAAGGAGAGCTTCCGGATGAATTTTGCCGGTCGCTCCTCGCCCACGAACGCGCACCCGAGCGCCGCGACAAAGGAGCCCGCGTACACCTCGGCGTCCTTCTTGTAACTGCTGCCTGCGATGACGGCGCCGTCGATGAGGTCGCCGTACTTGCCGAGATATGCCTGCGTGAGAAAGGAGCCGTAGGAAAAGCCGAACAGGATATGTTTCAGCCCGGGGAATTTGTTCCTGTAATAGCCCGTGATCTCCGATTCGTCGCGCAAGGTGTCCCCGAACATATCCCCCGCGCGGTACCCGAGCGTATCCTCGTCCGTTCTGCCGTGCCCGCGGTGATCGTCCGCCACGACCAAGTATCCGTGCGCGTTCAAAAAGCGGGCAAATGCGTCGTACCTGCCCGCGTGCTCCGCCATGCCGTGTACGAGTTGCACCATCCCCTTGGGAGATTCGACGTCCAACCACTCATAGAGATGCAGCTCCGCTCCGTCAAACGATCTGAGCTCCATACAGAGGTCCACTCCTTCCCTAAAACCTTACCTTTATTATAGCATATTTCGCGCAAAATACAAGCGTTTGAAAACAAAATTTTCCTCGATTTCCGATACTTCCCCCGTATCAAAATCGTATAAAAATCTTGCGCTTTGCCCGCGGGCATGGTATAATCCTTTTCGAAAGGGGAATATAATCATGAAAAAATTTTCGATCTTGGTCGCCGCGCTCTGCCTGCTTCCGCTCGCGGGATGCGCCACGACGGAAAACGGCCCACCCATGTCCGAGGAGGGCGGCATCACGCAGGAATTGCCCTCTTCCCCCGAAAATACGGGGAATAGCGGCGGTTTGGAGCAAAACGAGGCACCCATGCCCAAGAATGAGGCTCCGAAAACGTGTACATATATCTGCATTACGGCAAGCGGGCTCAACGTGCGCAGAGGCGCGGACGCCGCCTCTTCCTCCTGCGGAATCGCCGCGCGCGGGACGCTGCTCCCCTATGCGGGAGAGAAGGGAGGATGGTACGAGACCGTCTATCGCGGCGCTGCCGCCTATGTGAGCGCCGCTCCCTCCTATTGCGGGCTCGTCAGCCTGCCGCAGGGTGAGGAACGTGCCGAGCAGGTCATCGAAGAGGGATACTCCCTCTTGGGGACGCCATACGTCTATGGCGCGGTGCGGTATCACGACGGAAACGGAAACCGTCTTTCGGGATTTACGAAGGACAAGTTCGACTGTTCTTCCCTCATGCAGTACATCTTTCTGCGCGGCGCAAACGTCTTGCTCGACGTGACCACGCGCACGCAGATCTTGCAGGGCACCCGCGTCGACGAGCCGCAGCGGGGCGATCTGCTCTTCTTCACCAATGCCTCCCGCAAGAATCTTTCGGGCATCGAACGCGTGGGACATGTTGCGCTCTATCTCGGGGAGAACTATATCCTGCACACGGCTTCCGATCACGCGAAGATCGAACAGATCAGCGCCGCGCGGTGGGAAAACTTCATCGAGGCGCGACGCGTCCTTTGAAAAATGCCGCCGCGTCCAAGCGCGGCGGCATTTTTATTCCGTAAGAAGATCGGCAAGGCGGGCGAACATCTGCGGCGGGAGCGTTTCTCCGCGCGCGCCGCGGTCGACGCCGGCACGCGCCAGCAGCGACGCCGCTTCCTCCCGCGTGAGTCGGAACGCCCCCATCAAGTTGTTTTCAAGCGTCTTTCGCCTGTTGGAGAACGCCGCGCGCACGACTTCGCGGTATTTTTTTTCGCTCTTTACGGCAAAACCGCCCTGCGTGAAGTCCATCTTCACCACGGCGGAATCCACATTCGGGCGCGGATGAAAGAGCTCACGGGAAACCTTTCTCGTGATCGTTGCAGAGCCTCTTCTCGCAATGGCTGCCGTGACGGCGCCGTAGTCGGGCGTGCCCTCTTTGGCGACGAAGCGGCGGGCGACCTCCTCCTGCACCATGACGGTCACCGCGCGGCACCGCCTCCCCTCCTCGACGAACCGCATGACGACGGGCGTCGTGATGTAGTAGGGAAGATTGGCGGCGACGACATAGTCCCCCAGCT
The DNA here is from genome assembly GCA_947625385.1 of uncultured Clostridia bacterium. GTDB lineage: Bacteria > Bacillota > Clostridia > Christensenellales > Borkfalkiaceae > Gallimonas. Next base: position 44,615 of record CANQOB010000007.1, on the reverse strand, counting down.
CCTCTTCGAGCGCAGCGAGGGCGCACTTTGAAAAGTCGCAAAAACGCACCTCGGCATTGCCGCAGCCTGTGAGCGTCTCTTCGAGGACGGGTCTCAGATCTTTGTCGATCTCGAAGGCAACGACGCGCTTTGCGCAGGCGGAAAGCGCGCGCGTGAGCGCCCCCGCTCCCGCGCCGATCTCCAGGACCGCCGTCTGCTCCGTCACGCCCGCATCGCGGACGATCGCACGAAGAAGATTTTCGTCCGTCAAAAAGTTTTGTCCGAATTTTTTCTTGAAGCCGAACCCGTTCCGGCGCAGGATCTCCGCATAATCCATGCCTGCATTATACCACGGTTCCCGGCGCTTGGCAAGCGTTTTGCTCAAAGCGGAGAGGGCAATAAGCGCAGGAGCTGTTCATTGTACGCGCCGCGGCTGAGTCCTGCGATCAATTCCTCTTCGGAGAGCTCCCCCACAAACTCGCCCTGTTCGAAGAGCAGGAGCGTGAGGTATTTGTCCTCCCGTAAAAAACGGATCGCCGCGCTCGCGGGGAGCGATGCGGAGATGGCGACCCGCCGTTCCTCCACGCCGCCGTCGAACCGTTTGGGCGAAAAGGAGATGCGGGTGTAGCTCCCGCCGCCGAGCGCGCCCGCCGCCAAAAAGCACGCAAAGGCGAGAATCGACCAGTTCGGCACGGAAAAGCACGTCGCGACAAAGACCGCGAGCAGCCCCGCCGCAATGAGAAAGCTGATCACGGTGCAGACCGTCTTTGCCCGCTTGTTCCCGAGGGGGGAAAGGAGCAGGCGGAGGATGCGTCCGCCGTCCAGCGGATAGGCGGGCAGCAGATTGACGAGAAAGAGGGAAAAGGACACTGCGGCGGCGAGCTCGGTGTACGGATAGGTTTCGGGAAACGTCCACCAAAGCGCGACGAAAAACACTCCCGTCGCGAAGTTTGCGAGCGGACCCGCGATGAGGACGGCAAGCTCCTGCTTTTTCCCGATTCCCGAGATGTCCCCCGAGATCATGGCGCCGTAGGGCATCAGAACGACCCTGTCCAACACGAATCCGCACCGCTTTGCCGCAAAGGCATGCGCATACTCATGTTCCAGCGCGGCAAGACATGCCGCAACGAACATGAGCAGCGTTCCCGTCACCGCAGAGAGGATTCCCGCCGCAAAAAAGAGCGGATGGATGCGGAATTTTCCCCGAAAAAGGCTCAAATCAGCTCCACGAGATTCCGTTTTCCCCCACCGAATAGCCGGTGATGAGGCTGTCGTTGTCGTAGAACATGACGCGGACTGCGCGCGTACCGTCGGCATGCGCGAGCGGCGTCACGGTCGCCGTTGCGCCCTCCTCCAAATAGACGGTATCCAGCCCGCTGATGACGGTCGTAAAGGAATCCGAATGGCGCAGCGTGACGGAATAGCCCGTCTCCGCATTCCCGGTGATGCGCTCCACCTTGCCCTCGCAGGGGGCATAGACGGTGCAGTCGGCGGTAAACGTCATCACGCCCGTATCCGAGACGGTGATCTCCACGTCCGAAAAGCCGTTCACGACGGAATTGAGCGTAAAGTCGTCGTATGTTCGCGTGTCGGCGGTCGAGGCGTCGCCGCGGAAAAGACCTTTTACGAAAGTATTGATGGCGCTCTCCGGCAGGAAGATATTCGTAAGAAAAATGCCAAGGCACAGCACAAAGACGGCAACGAGTTCGCCGATCAGGATGCGCTTTGCCGTTGAACGCGGCTTTTTGTCGTACGTCCTTTCGATCGTCGTGCTTTCGGCGTACGCCGGGTCGTTCGTCTCCATCTTTTCGTTGACTTCTTTGACGAGTTGGTCGGAGAGCGGCTCCTCCCGCGCCTTTTTCTTCTTTTCTTTGCGGCTCACCGTCACCGTCTCCACGGGGATCTCGAGCATTTCTGCATAGCGGAGTTCATCGTTCATAACACACCTCTCGATTTTTTGTGAATGTCCCGCAAGACGCGCTTTTTCCCGCGGGCAATGATAATGTATGCCGGACTTTTTCCGAATAGAAGAAGAAAACCGTGTCGAATGCCCGCGAGCCGCCGCGATTTTTCGGCTTTTCCGCTCCGCACGGCGCGATCGGGGATTTTCACGGCGTTTTGATTGACATCCTCGCGGCGAAGTTTTATAATGAACGCATGAATGTGTATCTCGACTATGCAGCGTCCGCACCGCTCAGAAGGGAGGTGCTCGACGAGATGCTCTCGTCCGCAGAGCTGTTCGCCAATCCCGATTCCCTCCATGCGCCGGGACGGCTTGCGGCGGCAGCCCTTCTTGCCGCGCGGGACAAGATCTCCGCTCTGACGGGCGGAGCGGACGTCTATTTCACGGCGGGCGGAACGGAAGCCGACAACTGGGCGGTGCGCTGTCTCGGGGAGGGGGATATCCTTCTCTCCCCCATCGAACATGCCGCGGTTTTGGAATCGGCGCCCCTGCGCGGCGGGGAACAATTCTTTGCCGCGGTGGACGGCGACGGCATTGTTTCGGCGGATTTTGAGCATACCATGCCCGAAAGTGTAGGGCTTGTTGCGGTCATGGGTGCCAATAATGAGGTCGGCAGTCTCCAACCGCTCGAAGAGCTCGCCCGTGCCGCCCATGCCCGCGGTGCGCTGCTGTTTTCGGACTGCGTACAGGCGGCATGCTCGCAAAATCTTCGGGAGATCATGCGGCATGCGGATGCCATCTCTCTTTCCGCCCATAAACTGGGAGGTCCCAAGGGGGCGGGCGCGCTCGTCGTCAAAAAGGGCGTCAAGCTGCGTCCTTTGATCGCGGGCGGAGAACAGGAACGGGGCAAGAGGGGCGGAACGGCGAATCTCGCCGCCGCCGTGGGGATGGCAAAGGCGCTCGAACTTGCCGACGCCGAACGCGCCGCGTTCTGCCGCCTCACTAAGGCGCTGCGCGATCTGTTTGAGGACGCGCTTCTCCGTTCGCTCGGCGGACGCATTGCGATAGACGGCGCAAACCGCGTCCCCAACATTTCGCACGTCACCTTTGCGGGTGCAAGCAGTCCGCTCCTTCCTCTTTTGGACCTCAAAGGCGTCTATGCCTCGGGCGGGGCGGCATGTTCGGCGCATGCGGCGCGACCCTCCCATGTGCTCCTCGCCATGGGGCGTAGCGCGGAGGAAGCGGAGCGCGGGGTGCGGTTTTCCTTCGGTATGCAGACGACGCGGGAGGAAGTCCTCTTTGCCGCCCGCGCGGTCATCGACTGCATGCAGCCGCTTTGACCAAAATACATCAAAAGGAAATCGTCTATGGCTGCATATACTGACAACGGTATGGAATTTGAAGATATGTCCGACAATCGCCGGTGTGTAAGGCTGACTGCCGTGCGCGAGCCCGCAAACAAGGCAAGAGTTCTCACCATTCCCGACAGACAGTATAAGCATCCCTTCCACCGTTGAAAGGATATATGTCAACCCGGCATGGAGATCATACGGACCGAAAGAGTTAAGGTTCGATAGGTACGACGGATGGATAATCGTCAAAGCTTATGACAATAGTATTTCCTATCATAGCAGCGAGACGATCTTTGTAAAGCCCGAGGATCTATACTCTCCCGCCAAGGCAGCGGAGATATTCCGAAATAACTTTTCTCCGAAGGGGTATTGGTCCCGACGCAAATAAGCTACATGAAAACAGCCGGGCAGTTGCGTATGACCCGGTTGTTTAGTAAGAACATAAGAAAACCAAAAGGAATGGAGCGGTTTTTTGCGCCGCTCCACTTCTTTTTTGCGAGACATTTATTCTTTTGCTTTGATGACGTTTGTCGGTTTGATATATCTCAGGCGCAACATCGGCACGAGGAAGGATACAACGATGATACCGAGCGCCAAAACACAGTTCTGCAAAATGTACTTCCACTTGACGGCGAGGAAGGCAACGTCCAGCACGACGGTATTTTTGGCGAGTTCGGAAAGGGACAGCACAAGCACTTTGTTCGCAAGCCCGATGAACACGAAGGAGCCCGCGATATACAACGCGATCATGGCAAGCGCCACAATGAGTACCTGAAAGCCGAAGATGATGACAAGATCGATATCCCTTGCCCCAAGCGCTTTCATAATGCCGATGTCCCGCATCTTGTCCCGGATGTTTTTCAACTCGAATTGCACCATCAGCAGGAGCAGCGCCGCACACAGCACAACAAAAATGAGGTCAAAGAAGCGGCTGAACACCCCCACCGCCTTGGTCATGGCAGTGATCGAGCCGCCGATGGCGGAATTGGGGATAAAACCGTTGTCGCTTGCCGCATTGAAGAGAAGTTCCGTCTGCCCGTCGTCCTCGAAATAGTAGCCGAAGGTGAACATCTCGGCGCGTTGCAGATCGCGCATTATGTTGTCCGCGATATTGATACGGGCTTTGTTATTGTTCAGCCCCACAATACGGAGCGTTGCCTCATATTTCTCTTGCGACTTGTTTTGGTCGCAAAGCAGATAGTATTTCAGGTGCACCTCGTGCGGTCTGAATTCGTTCATGTTTTGCGGGGTGTATGACGTCCCGAAAATCTCATTGTAAACATCATAGTTCATCAGGATCTCGTTGTCATGAAGGGGGACGTCGCTTTGCAGCTCAGCGGAGGAAAACCATGATTCTTTGTACTCATACTCCCTGCCGTCTTTTTCGAATGTACTGATTCCCGCGCTTACAAATTGCCTGATCTTTGAATCTGCGGCAATTTGCGCAAAGTCGGGTTCAAATGAGTACGCAACGTTCAAAAATTGGGTAATATCGTCATGAAAAGCAAGACACGCATCCGTTTGGGTCAGTTTTTTCAGCTCTTCTTTTGATACATTCGGGTCGGTAAGTTTGGCAAGAATCTCCTTGAACCGTTCTCTGTATCCCGTCTTGATGATGCCGTTGATATATCCGTAGCAATATCCCGTATATTGATTGCTCTTTCCGAGGAAAGATTCGTAGCCGGTTTGAAAGCCGGGATGGCTTGCCATACATGCGTCGGCAAAAAAATCCGTTATGTAAATCCCGTAATCCTTCGGCTCATCGCATAAAGCGACATATTCCAGCGGACCGAATCGGTTTTCAAGAAAGCTTACCTCGGTCACGAGCACGCCGACGGTTTCCTTGACGTCATACGGATTGGTTTGCGGGAGCAAGCGTTGCTGGCTCACACAGACATTGCTCCCCAGATTGAACAGTGCATAGTTTACAAGCGGATAGACCTCCCCTTCGTAGCCCGCGTCGTAAAACTTTTGCAGATCGCCTTTCTCGACATCCACAAGGCGCGACGTATCCACACTGTCATATATCATGTTCGTATCTTTTATGAATGACGTGCAAGCGAGAGCCCTCTTGTCCATTTCGGCCGACACCACTTCGCCGCCGTTGAAATTCATGATGAGCTGGGAAAGCCCCAGCACAACCAACACGGCGGCAAAGATGACGGCATAGACGCACGTCCGAAGCCGACTTCTCCGTGCAAATTTCATGGCGAGTTTTGCGGTGTCCTTGAAGCGAAGATGTTTCTTTTCGAGGGGTCCCTGCTCGGACATGCCCCCCTCCGATTCTCTATCCTCATAGGGCAGGAAGCGGTCGGTGTCCTGCCGGATGCCGCCGACTCCGCGCTTTAACGCCTTTGCGACCGCTTCGAGATCTTCTTCGCCGAACTTTTCGCCGTCGGGTATCACAAGCGTATCGTTTTCCACCCGCAGCCTTGTATCAAACGCCTCGTTCCGCTTGACGTGCTGTATGATCTTGCCGTCGGAGAGCTCTATGATTTCGTCGGCATACTTCTGTGCGTCGCTTAAAGTATGGGATACGATGACGACGAGCTTGTCTTTGGACAGCTCTTTGAGCAAAGCGAGAATCTGCGCCGTCGTCTTGCTGTCGAGGTTGCCCGTCGGTTCGTCGGCAAGGATAACGGACGGCTGTTTCACAAGCGCGCGGGCGATCGCTACGCGCTGTTTCTGTCCGCCCGAAAGCTCCTTGGGATAGCGGTTCCCGAAGTCTGCAAGGTCGGTGTCCGCAAGCGCTTTGAGGACCTTGTCCCTGTCCTTTTCGCCTTGGAGCTGCAAGGCAAGCATGATATTTTCGAAAACGGTAAGGTCGTCGATGAGGTGAAAGTCCTGAAAAATAAAGCCGATCGTCGAATTGCGGTAGTAGACCTGTTCTGTCAGCTTAAACGTATCCACCCTGTTCCCGTTTTCAACGATCTCCCCCGAGGTGACGGTATCCAACCCGCCGAGGAGGGAAAGAAGGGTCGTCTTTCCGCTGCCGCTCTTGCCGATGACAAAGATAAAGCCCTTGTCGGGCAATGTGAAGCTTATGCGGTCGAGGGCAACGCACGTCCCGCCCTTGCGGCTCTTGTATATCTTTGTGAGTTCTTTGACTTCGATCATCCTTCCGACCCCGTAAAAACGCTCATAATCATTGAGCGGCTTGGCGAGCCGCCAAACCGCTCATGTAAACATAGGAGACTGCCCCGGCATGATGCCCCGGCAGTCCTTATTTTCATTGCCAATCGCAGACATTCACCCATTTTGCGAGAAACTCCTGCTCTTCCGGTCTCTTCTTGACCGACTGCGAAGCGGCGACAATGGGAAGGATGCGCTGGACATATTGGATGGCGGTATCCGTCTTGATGCAGTAGAGCCGCAGATACTTCTCCGCAAGCTCGTCCTTTTTTTGCAGCTTGAAAATGAGATAGGTGCGGGCGGCGTCCGCGGAGCCGTTGCCCTGCGTGGCGTGCGACCAGTCGATGATATAGGGCACGTTGTCCGCAGTGATGACGACATTGCTCGGCTGGAAGTCGCCGTGGCAGAGCTTTTTGTGGCGGGGCAGTCCGTCGAGACGGACGTGCAAGTCATAGCGGACCGTCGCGGGAAATGCGCTCGCCGAGATCTTGGCGTGCATCTTGTCCCGCAGATGCCCGAGCAGGGGGACCTTCTCCTTGCTCATCGCGATTTGAAGGTCGACGAAAAAGTTGAGGCATTCGTCCTCATGGTCGGGATAGCGCGCCATGATCTCTTCCAGCGTTCTTCCCTCGATGTGCTCGCGCACGATCGACCATTCTCCGTCGATCACCTCCACCCCGATGATGCGGGGCACGTTGAGATTGGTCTCCTCGACGCGCGCCTGGTTGAGCGCTTCGTTGAGGATATCCGCCTTGGAATACGTATCGTCGAATGATTTGATGAGACGGTTTCCGTCCCGATAGAGTTTCTTGCCCGCGCTCTCGTGAATGAGTTCCAATTCCGTTTCCTCCTCGCGTGCCCGTCCAAACGGTCGCTGCCTGTATTATATCCCAAAATTTTGTGTCCGACAAGAGGTTTCGGAAAAATTTTCCGAAAATTTACCGAAACGGCGCCTGTCCCGCGGGGGAGAGCGCCGATTCGCGGTCGTTTTATTCGCCGAGGATGCGGCTTATGCGCGCGATGCGCGTTTCGAGCTCGTTGAGCCGCGCCCCGTCCTCCGTGGACGTCGGGTCCTCGTTCTCCCGCACATAGCGGCGCGCGACGGAGAACTTGCGTGCGAAGTACACGACGGCAAAGAATGCGGCGAACGTCAACACGGCGAAACAGACCGTCAAAATGAGCGGAACGTTGTCCTTCACGCGCAAAATGTACGCCCCGCTCACGGCGCAGGCGATTCCGAGGAGCACGAACACGGCGAGCACGCTGAAAAACCGCACCGCATAGTACCGCTTGTTTGCGTCGAACGCCTCCGAGCGCTCCGCTTTCTTCGCTTCGTAGCGATTGCGGATGGGCTCCGCTTCCGCGAGACAGCGCGCCCGCTCGGCTTTGAGTTCGCCGCCGAGACGGGACAGCGTCTCCGCCTTGACTTCGTCCTCCGACGCCGCAAACTCCCGCGCAGTCTCTTCGTCGTAGAGCGCCTCCGCCGTCGTATAGTTTTTCGTGCGGACGAGCCAGAGGTTTTTGCGCGCAGTCCCGTCGTCGCAGCCGTAGATCGCAGCCTGCGCGAACAGCGGCTCCGCCTGTTCGTATTCGGCTTCGCCCAGCAGGCGCAGCCCTTCCTCCATCAGCTTTGCGTACTCCTCGCGCGCCCGTTCCTCCGCGCGCTTTTTCGCGCGCATCCGGTCTTCGAGCTGGGAGGGCGTGAGCCCGACGAGATCGTCGTCGTAAGTCTCCTCCTCGGGGAAATCGAAAGAGACTTCTTCCTCTTCCTGTTCCGCCGTCTCCCCTTCGACGGCGTCCACCGCGCCGTCCCGCGTCACTTTGAGCGTGACGCGCTTGTCCCTGTCAATGATCCGTTCTTCCATAACCTACTCCGTATAGATTGCTGTTTTTGCCGCCGAGAGGCTCCCGGCAGGTACTCTTTACGATGAATGCACGGCACTTTCCGCGGTATCTGCTCTTTGCCCATTCGCAGAGCTCCTTCGTCTCGAAACAAGCAAAGACCGCGCTCCCCGACCCCGTCATGGAGACCCCCGCGGGAGAGAGCGACCGCAAGGCGAGATACGCCTCTTTGACCTCGGGCGCGAGCTTGCCCGAAACGGGGAACAGGTCGTTGCCGAAACTTTCCGCCGCCCACGGGATATTCCCCTGCATGAGGAGCTCTTTTGCCCGCGCGGTGCGCGAGGAGCCCGCAAGCCCCTCCTCGTCGAACGCGGCATACGCCTGCGCCGTGTCCACCCGCGTGCGCGGCAACAGGACGAGAAAATACAGCTCGACGTCTTGGAGGGGCTCCACGCATTCTCCGCGCCCCGTCACACGGGAAAGCCCTCCCTCGAGCTGGAAGGGCGCATCGCCGAAGAGCGACCCCGCAAGCGCGTACATGGCACCCGTGTCCGTGACCCCGTACAGCCTACCCATGCCCGCGATCGCCCCCGCAGCGTCTGCGGACGAGCCACCCATGCCCGCACCGATTGGGATATTTTTATAGATCGTGATGTCCGCGCCGTTTACGCCGAACGCCTGCACAAAGGCGTCGCCCGCGCGCTGCGCGCTGTTCTTTTCGGGCAAGACCGTGCTGCCGCCGTGCATCACGATGCGGCACAGCTTGTCCGGGCGTTTTTTCAGCAGGATGCGGTCGGCGAGATCGACCGACGTCATGAGCGAATCGATGAGATGACAGCCGTCTTTTTTGCCGACGATGTCGAGCGTTAAATTGAGTTTTGCGCGCGCGGCGACATGGACGCTGTTCATCGTCATCATTGTAGCACATTTTCCGCGGAAATGCAAGAAATTTTGCAAAAATGACGAGCCCCCCGCATGAGCGGGGGGCGCACGGCTCACAAAATAGTCTTTTTCCGGTAGACGATGACGCGCTGCCCCTCCTTGATGGGGAATTCCACGTCGGGATTGTTGGCGGCGACCTCGTCGGGCGACTTATTGAGGCTCTTTGCGAGCTCCCAAAGCCCGTCGCCCGCGCGCGGGATGTAGACGCTGACCGCGCTGTCGCAGACGGGGAGCTGTTCTCCCTCCTCCGCAGAGACGACGAGCCGCGCCGAGAAGGAGCGCTTTTCCTGCACGGTGATTTTCAGCGTCGCCTCCGCATCGATCTCCCCCTCCTGCTTCTGGCGGGCAGACATACCGAGGACGAGCACGGAGACCGTGGCGTTCTGGGCGTCTACGGGGACGGAGAACGGAAGTCCGATCTCGACGCCGCGGTGGGCGCCGTCCGCACCGTACACGATGAGCGTTGCCGCCGCCACGCCCTCGACGCGCTTGCCGTCCTGTGTGGAGACGATATCCGCTTCCGCCCGCTGCAATGCGATCGCCTGTAAGGAGTCGGAAAACGTGATGGGAGCGGACAGCGTGCATTTGCCCGTCACGCGTTCGGTGATGCGGAAGATATCGCCCACGCCTCCGCTCTCCGCCGTCGCAAAGACGAGGTCGGTGCGGACCGTGGGAGAAAAGGCGTCGGTGACGGCATCCACCTCGGCTTCCTCATAGATACAGCCCTCCGCGGTGAGCGTAAATTCGGCATACAGGACGCACTTTCCCTTTTCCTCGTCCGTCTCCGCATGGATGGAAGCCGCCGCCACGCAGACGTTTGCCTCCGCGCGGGCGCCGAACGTAGCCGCCTCGCAGGGAATCTCGACCGTAAAGGGCACGAGACGCTCGAACGAGACGAGCGCGCCGCCGTCTTTGAGGGCAAGCACGCCGAGATTGATCTCGCCCTCGATTTTCAGGGAGCCCGTCTCGCAGACGATCTCGGCAAGGTTGACCGTCTCCGTATGCTGCAAGATGTCGCCGATAAATTCCGTTTCGAACTCGTCCTCCGTCTCGGCGGTCCCCGAAACCAGGTGGGCGGTGAGCACCTTCACGGGGTCGCGCCGCATGATGAGGTCGCCCCCCGCGAGATATTCGAAATTCTGCTCCCCGTAGAAGGAGATGTCCGCGCCGATGAGCGCCTGCGCATACACGCTCGCGCCCTCCCTGCGCACGGCAATATTCTCTACCGAGGCGCGCACCCGCGCCGTGAGCGCCGGGAACAGAAAATCGTCCTTTTCCGTCGCCGACCACTCTACGCCCTTCTCCGCACGGCAGACATGCTTTTCCGCATCCTCATAGACGAGGGAGAAGTGCGCCTTGCCGTAAAAACGCACTTCGCCGTCGGTGACGTCCGCACCCGTGACGACGACTGCGCAATACGCGGAGAGCACCGTTTCGACCTCCTGCGTAAAGCGGCATTCGACGGCGGTCTGCGTATTCAATTCCTTGCGTTTTCCGTAGCCACGGAATACTTGCGTCTCGGTTTTTATCATAATTTTCACTCCCGAAATTGATTTCCCTCTATCCTATGCGGCTTGCGGGAAAAGTATGCGGAGAGAAAGAGCGCGGGTTTTGTCGAAGCCGATACATTTCTGTGAAAAGTACAAAAAATGCCGCGGCGCAGCGCACCGCGGCTCGAATCGCACTATTCGAAGATCACAAATATGGAGCAACGAAAATGATCGTCATATTCATAAGGAAGGCACGTCACATCGATTCGCGTCACCCCTCTCTATCACCTTTTTTATAACTTTTTCAAAGTTTGTTTTCGTTTCCTTGGCGGCGGGCGGGTCCAAAAAGGTATAAAATGCGCCCCCGTGGTCAAAAAAAGAGGCATGATCAAGCCGAAACATGACATCGCGCACGTCAAAGAGACGATCGCGGACTACTTTCAAAAGCAGGTGGACGTCACCGTCAATTTAGGGAGAAACAAGGTCTTGAAGTTCTGCGGAGAACTGTCCGGCATATACCCTGCGCTCTTTACGGTGCGCCCCAACGACAAAAGCTTTTTGGGCAAGACTTCCTACTCCTACGCGGAAGTTTTGTGCGGAAGCGTCAAAGTGAAACCCGCCAAAAAGGCGGAACCGTAAGCGTTTGGGCATGCGCCCCGCCGATGATTTTATAAAATTTACGCGCCACCCTCGGACATGGGTGGCGCGTTTTCGCTCTTTGCAATTATTCTTCCGTCTCGTCGGTCTCCGCGAGTTCCTCGGGGGAGAGGTCTGCCGCCGTCTCTTCGGGAGCGGTGACCTCGGCGTCGTCGTCGCGGTCGGTGACGGCGACGGTGGCGACGATTCCCTCGCGCACATTCATGAGGCGCACGCCGCGCGTCGCCCTGCCGATCTTGGAGATCGCTTCGAGGTGCATGCGGATGACGATGCCCGCGCTGGTGACGAGCATGACGTCATAGAGGTCGCTTGCGAGCTTCATGCTGACGAGCGCGCCCGTCTTTTCATTGAACACGCCCGCCTTGATGCCCTTGCCTCCGCGCGACTGCAAGCGGTAGTCTGCGGGTTCGCTGCGCTTGCCGTAGCCGTTCTCGGAGACGGTGAGGATATCGAAGCCTTCTTGCAGGACGAGCATATCCACAACTTCGTCGTCCGCAAGGAGATTGATGCCGCGCACCCCCATCGTGTCCCTGCCCATGGGGCGGACGTCGGATTCGCGGAAACGGATGCACTTGCCGCCGCGGGAGGCGATCATGATCTCGTCGCCGCCGCCCGTGAACTGCACGGAGATAAGCTCGTCGTCCTCCGCGATCTTGATGGCGATCTTGCCGTTCTTTTTGATGCTCTCGAATTCGCCCGTCGCGGTCTTTTTGATGAGCCCGCGCTTGGTCGCCATGACGAGGTAGCCCGTCCCGTTTTCATAGACGGGCAGGAAGGCGGCGATCTTCTCTCCCGGGGAGAGCTGGATGAGGTTGACCATCGCCCTGCCGCGCGCCTGCCGGTTCGCCTCCGGAATCATGTACCCCTTCATGGAATACACCTTGCCGAAGTTGGAGAAGAAGAGGATGTTATGGTGCGTGGAGCAGACGAACATGCTCTCCACAAAGTCCTCCTCCTTGGGCTTGTGCCCCGTCACGCCGACGCCGCCGCGGTGCTGCGCCTTGTACTCGGAGAGCGGGATGCGCTTGACGTATCCGCCGTGCGTCATGGAGATGACGACGTCCTCTTCGTCGATGAGGTCCTCGTCCTCGATGTCGCCGTAGTCCACGGAGATTTCCGTCTTGCGTTCGGAGGGATATTTGCCTTTAATTGCAATGAGATCGGTCTTGATGATCTCGAGGACGCGGCTTTCGTGCGCGAGAATGTCTTTGAGGTCGGCAATGGTCGCCATGAGCGCGTCCAGCTCCTCTTTGAGCTTTTCCACTTCGAGGGAAGTGAGGCGCTGCAACCGCATTTCGAGGATGGCGTTCGCCTGCTTTTCGGAGAGCTCGAACGCCTCGGTGAGCTTGGCGCAAGCGTCGTTCTTGTCCTTGGATTCTTTGATGATCCGGATAACTTCGTCGATGTTCGCAAGCGCGAGCACGAGTCCCGCGACGATGTGGGCGCGCTCCTCCGTCTTGTTGAGGTCGAAGCGGGTGCGGCGGGTGATGACTTCCTTCTGATGTTCGAGATAGTAGTAGAGAATGTCGCGGATGTTGAGATATTTGGGCTCCGTGCCGTTCTCGACGAGGGCGAGCAGGATGATTCCGTCCGAGATCTGCAAATTGGTGTGTTTGAAGAGAGAATTGAGAACGACCTGCGCATTTGCGTCCTTCTTGCATTCGATGACGATGCGCATGCCCTCTCTTCCGCTCTCGTCGCGGATGTCGGAGATGCCCTCGATGCGCTTATCCTTCACCATATCCGCGATCTGGATGATGAGCTGTGCCTTGTTCACCTGATAGGGAATCTCGGTGACGACGATGCGGCTTCTGGCATTCCCGCCCGTGCCGTGTTCCTCGATCTCGCACTTGGAGCGGATGACGATGTTGCCCTGTCCCGTGCGGTATGCCTTGCGGACGCCGCTCCTGCCCATGATGATGCCGCCCGTCGGGAAATCGGGCGCGGGGATGTAGTCCATGAGCTCGTCTACCGTGATGTCGGGATTTTCGATCATGGCGAGCGTCCCGTCGATCACTTCCGCAAGGTTGTGGGGCGGGATATTGGTCGCCATGCCGACGGCGATGCCGTCCGACCCGTTGACGAGAAGGTTGGGGAAGCGCGCGGGGAGCACCGCGGGCTCCATCTCGATGCCGTCGAAGTTGGGGAAGAAGTCCACCGTCTCCTTGTCGAGATCTTTGAGCATTTCGGCGGCGAGCTTGGTGAGGCGCGCCTCTGTATACCGCATGGCGGCGGGCGGGTCTCCGTCCACCGACCCGAAATTGCCGTGCCCGTCCACAAGGGGGAAATTGATGGTGAAATCCTGCGCGAGGCGCACGAGGGCGTCATACACCGAGCTGTCCCCGTGAGGGTGGAATTTACCCATGACGTCACCGACGATACGGGCGCACTTTCTGTATGCCTTGTCGTTGTAGAGCCCCATCTCGTGCATAGCGTAGAGGATGCGGCGATGGACGGGTTTCAATCCGTCGCGGACGTCGGGGATGGCGCGCGACTTGTTGACCGCCATGGCGTAGGCGATGAAGGAACGTTTGAGCTCGTCGTTGACTTCAACGTCGAGAATCTTCGTCATCGCAAGCGTCTTTTTGAATTCTTCCGTGAGCTCGGGGCTCGTCTCTTTTTTTGCCATAACTATCCTCCGTTCTTTTCGGTCAGGCGTCTCCCGTTATACGTCCAGATCGGAGACGAGGGTCGCGTTCTCTTCGATGAATTTGCGCCTGAGCGCAGGGCTCTCGCCCATGAGGATGGAGAACATCTGGTCCGCCTCCATCGCGTCCGCCATCGAAACCTTGATGAGGGTGCGCGTCGCGGGGTTCATCGTCGTATCCCAGAGCTGTTCGGTGGACATCTCTCCCAGTCCTTTGTAGCGCTGGTACTCCACTTTGTTGTTGTTCGCCGCGTCGAAGAGGGTCTTTTCCTCCTCGCTATACAAATACACGTCCTCCTTGCCCTTTACGCTCGCTTTATAGAGGGGCGGCTTTGCGGAATACACATGCCCGTGCTCGATGAGCGGGCGCATATAGCGGAACAGGAAGGTGAGAAGCAGGATGCGGATATGCGCGCCGTCGACGTCGGCATCCGTCATGGAGATGATGCGGTCGTAGCGCAGCTTGCTCTCGTCGAAATCGTCGAGAATGCCGCAGCCGAACGCGGTGATCATCGCCTTGATCTCGGCATTTTCGAGGGCGCGGTTGAGGCGCACCTTCTCCACGTTCAGAATCTTGCCGCGCAGGGGCAGAATGGCTTGGAAGCGCCTGTCCCGTCCCTGTTTCGCCGTGCCGCCTGCCGAATCCCCCTCGACGATATAGATCTCGCAGAGCTCGGGACGCTTGTCGGAACAGTCGGCAAGTTTTCCGGGGAGCGTCGTGCTTTCGAGCACGCCCTTTCTCCTCGTGAGCTCCCTTGCGTTTCTCGCCGCGTCGCGCGCCTTTTGCGCGGTGATGCAGCGCAGCACGAGTTCCCGCGTCTCGGAGGGGTGTTCTTCGAGATACGTCCCGAATTTTTCGGCGACTGCTTTGGAGACAAAGGGGCGGATAAAGCTGTTGTTGAGCTTATCCTTGGTCTGCGATTCGAACTGCGCGTTTTCGAGCTTCACGGAGACGACGGCGGTGATGCCCTCGCGCACGTCCTCGCCCGTGAGCTTGTCGCTGTCCTTCAAAATATTCAATTTCTTGCCCGCATCGTTGATGACCTTGGTGAGGGCGAGCTTCAACCCCTCGACGTGCGTGCCGCCGTCGATGGTGTTGACGTTGTTGGCGTAGGAATAGATGACTTCGTTGTAGCTCTCGTTGTATTGCAGGGCGATCTCGCACACCGTCGTCCCGTCCTGCGCCTCGAAGTACAGCGGGGTCTCGAACAGGGTCTCCTGCCCCTTGTTGAGCTCCTCTACGAGCTCGCGGATGCCGCCCTCATAGAAGAAGGTGTCGCTCCGCTCCTTGCCGTCACGCCTGTCGCAGAGGGTGATGGTGAGCCCTTTGTTGAGGAAAGCGAGCTCTTTGAGGCGCACTTTGAGGATATCGTATTTGAATACGATGGTCTCGAAGATCTCTTCGTCGGGGAAGAAGGTGACCTTGGTGCCCGTCCTGTCGGTATCGCCGATGATGTGCAGCTCCCGCTGGGGCACGCCGCGGTTGTAGACCTGTTTGTAGACGTGACCGTTCTGCGAGACCTCGACTTCCAGCCATTCCGAGAGCGCGTTGACCGCCTTCACGCCGACGCCGTGCAGACCGCTCGACACCTTATAGCCCGAATCCCCGCCGAATTTTCCGCCGGCGTTGACCTTGGTAAAGACGACTTCCACCGTAGAGACGCCCTCCTTGGGGTGAATCTCGGTGGGGATGCCGCGGCCGTTGTCCACAACGGTGCAGGAACCGTCCGCATTGATGGTGACATCCACGCGGTCGCAGTACCCCGCGAGCGCTTCGTCGATCGAGTTGTCGACGACTTCGCTGACGAGGTGATGCAGCCCCTTCTCGTCCGTCGAGCTGATATACATGCCGGGGCGCTTTCTGATGTGCTCCAAGCCGTCGAGGACCTGGATTTGTTCGGCGCCATACGCCGCTTCTACCTTTTCGGGCATAATTCCTCCAAAATGCGCTCGCGCGCGGGTTGGCGCGCGCGTACGCGCGCGTTAAAACAATTATACCATGTAGAATAAAAAAAGTAAACCGTTTGGACACGGTTTACCCATAATTTTGCGATATTTTACGCTCAATAATCCTCGAAATCCGAGATGAGGCAGTGCAATTCCTCTGCCGCGTCCGCCTTCTCTTCCCCTTCTGCGAGGAGGTATTCCCGCGCCGCCTGCACGAGCCCCACGGCCCTGTACGCCTCCCCATAGACGAGATCGCACTTCGCCATGAAATCTTCCTCTTTGTAATCCTCGAAGCGGAGGCACCCGCGGCGGATCGCCGCCTCATCCCCCTTCTTTAATGCGGAAAACCACTCATGAAAAAATTTGTCGTCGCGCATATTTCCCCCATAACGCTTTGCACAGCGGAAAAGACTTCTTTATTATACCATTCCGGGCAAAAAAATGAAAGCGTTTGAAAACGGATTTTGAAAATTTCCGAAAATCCCCCCTTGAAAGGGGGGAATCGGGTCACAGAGCGGCGACGTGCTCCGCCAAAGCCGCGATCGCCGTGCGCAGAGGCGTGCGTTCCCGTTCCGTCTCCGCGGACAGATAGGCGCCGCACACGAGGAGCAGCTCCTTTGCGACCGCCGCGCCGTCGGGCGAAAGTCCGCAGTCCGCTTCGAGGCGGACGACGGGGAAGCCCTTGAGTCTTTCGTACTCCTGTCTGATCTGCTCATCCCTGTTCGGTGCACAGCGGCACGCGCGCAAAAATGCGCTGAAACTTTTTTCCATGATACCTCCAAAATATCGGCTCGGCGAAAGCCTCACCCGTTTTCCCGAAAAATTTCCTCTGCGAGCGCTTCGAGCGCCTCCGTGGTCTCCGTCTCGAAGAGACGGCGTTTCCAGCGGTTGCTCCCCGGTCTGCCTTTGATGTAAAACGCAGCCATTTTCCGCATATGTACGCAGGCAAAGCGTTCCCCGTAGAGCTCCCGCGTCTCCCGCAGCTGCCCGAGGAACAGTTCGAGCGCGGAGGGCTCTTCCCCTTCGAGGATGTCGCAGAAGGTCTGCGGGCGGTAGAGGGCGGCGCGGGCGACCATAAAGGCGTCCGCTCCCGTCCGCTCGTACATCTTTTTCACGTCCTTCGGGTTCCAGATCCCGCCGTTGGCGACGACGGGAATCCCGACCGCCTGCTTTGCCGCCGCGATCTCGCCGTAGTCCGCGGGACCCGCATGGATCTTGTCCCTCGTCCTCCCGTGCACGGTGATCATGCACGCGCCCGCGCCCTCGCACAGCTTCGCAAACTCCGCGGTGACCTTTTTCGACTCGTCGGGACCCGTCCTGAACTTGACGGAGATGCGTTTCCCGCTGCGCACGCATGCCTCGATGACCTTTTCGGCAAGGGGCATGTCCGACATCAGCGCGCTGCCCTCGCCGTTCCGCGTGACCTTGGGCATGGGGCAACCCATGTTGATGTCGATGAGATCGAAGGGCGCGAGCGCCTCGCTCTCGCAGGCTTCGCGCATGATCTCGGGGTCGCTGCCGAAGATCTGTGCCGCTTTGGGGCGCTCCTGTCCGCAATAAAGCAGCGTTTTCGTCTCTTCGTTGCCGAAGTGCAGCCCCTTTGCGCTCACCATCTCGGTGAAGGTCAGCCCTGCGCCGAGCCGCATGCACATCTTGCGGAACGGATAATTGGTATATCCCGCCATGGGGGCGAGAAAGACGTTATTCGGGCATACCATGCCCGCGATATCAAGCGCGTGTATCATCTTTCGCCCTCTGATAGTAGGCGCACCGCTCCTCCTCCGAAAGCGCGTTCGGCTCCTTCCCGTCCGCGCGGACGAGCGTCTCGAACGCCGTATAGCGCGCCTGCATCTTCTTCACCGTGTCGAGAAGCGCCATCTCGCAATCCGTCCCCGAAGCCCTTCCGAGCTCGACGGTGCAAAAGAGCACGTCGCCGAGTTCCTCCGCAATGCGCGCTCTGTCCTGCGAGGCAAGCGCCTCCCTGAACTCCGCATACTCCTCGCGGAATTTGCTTTCGAAATCCTCGACGCCGGCGGCGTCCCAGCCCCCTTTTTCCATGCGCTTTGCGATCTTCTGCGCGCGCAGAAGTGCGGGGAAACAAGCGGGTACGTCATTCACCGCGTCCGAATAGGTGGTCTGCCCCTTCTCCTTCATCTTGTTTTTGTCCCAGACCGAGAGGGCGCCGTCGGCATCCGAAGCCTTGTCCTTGCCGAAGATGTGCGTGTGCCTCGTGATGAGCTTCTCGCATACGCCCGTCACCATGTCCCCCACCGTGAAGCCGCCCTTCTCCTCCTCGATGAGGGCGTGGAACACCGCTTGCATCAAGACGTCCCCCGTCTCCTCGCACATGCGCTCGGGGTCCTTTCGGTCGATCGCGTCCACGAGCTCGTACGCCTCCTCGATCGCATTGATGCGGATGCTCTCATGCGTCTGCACCTTGTCCCACGGACAGCCGTCGGGCGCGCGCAAACGCTTCAAAACGGCGACGAAATCTCCGAACGAAAAGCGTTTCTTTTCGAGCAAGGGAATCTCCGCGAGTGCAACGGCGACGGCGGGCAGTCTGTCGAGCTCATAGAGCGGAACGTGCCGCTCCCCGTCCTCCGTAAAGACGACGGCGGGCGCCTCGTCGCCGAACCGCTCCGCCAGGCAGAGCTTGACGTCTCCCGCATTGTCCTTTGTGATGTCATAGACGACGAGGGGAAGCGCAAGCGGTCTCTCTTCGAGCCAGAAGGCGGAAACGGCGGAATATCCCCCGTAAAAGCCCGCACGGCAGGCGTAATGCGCCCCCTTGCCCACGCCTTCGAACACTGCGTCCGCATGCAAAAGGCGCGCCGCGGCGTCCTCGGCGACGCTGCCGTCCACGCAGTAGGCGACCTTTCTGCCCTTTGCGCGCCGCCTGATCTCGGCGGCGATCTTTTTCGCAAGCGTATCGTAATTTCTGCACCGCGCGTACAGGCCGTCGAGGGAAATATAGGGGATTCCCCCCTCTTCGAGCGTGCGCACGCAGACGGGTCCTCCCGTCCTTACGAGCACCTCATCCGCCTGCCGCAGCGCTCTCATTGCCGCAACGCCGAGATCGCCCCGTTCTACGCCGAGCCCCACCAATGTGATCATGCTTTGACCGCCTTTTGTCTTTTCTTACAGTATAAATCAAATCGAGAAAAAAAGCAACCGAATAACAGCCGTTTGCGGCGATCGCCGCGCCCGTAATGGAGAGCGACGGCACGATGAGGAGCGGTTGCAGGGCGAGCTTGACGAGAACGGCGGTCAACATCGCCTGCGCCGCTTTCTTCGCTCTCCCCATCCCGGCAAGGCATGCGGCAAGCGTATCCGTCCCCGCGAGCGCCACGGCCGAGACGGAGGAGATGCGGATGAGCGCGATGAGGGTCTCCGTCTCCCCGGCGGAAAGCGACGGATAGAGAATCTGCACGCACCGTTCCGCCAGAAAAAAGAGTCCCGCCGCCGCGAGCCCGGTGAGAACGACCGTCACGCCGAGCGCGTAGACGGCGCGCCGCCTGCCCTCCTCCTCGTTGCCCGTGGCAAAACTCGCCGCAACGGCGGGCACGGACGCCGCCGCAAGCCCGTAGACCGCCGATACGGGCAGGTTGACGAGAGATACGGCGCCGCCCGCGTACAGCCCGTACAGGGAGACCGCCTGCGGCGTAAACCGCGACAGCAGCTTGACGATGAGCACGGAGTCGACCGTTTGGGAAAAGGGCAGAAGAGAGGTCGCCGCCATGACGGGGAACACGCAGGAGAGAATTTCGGCGCCCGATGTCCTCTTTGTCTCCAAGCGGACGGGACGGAACTCCGCGCGGTAACGAATCAAAAGAAAAAACAGCGCGCCCAACTCGGAGAGCGTCACGGCAAACAGGGCATAGGCGACCGCCTTCTCCGGCGAAAATCGGAACCTGTATGCAAAAAACAGTCCGAATCCCGCCTTGATCGCCTGCTCCGCCACTTCCGAGAGCGCGGTGGGGATCATGTCCCGCTTCCCCTGAAAATATCCGCGCAGGACGGCGATGAGCGCGACGAAGAACACGGACGGCGCAAGCGCAACATAACAAAAAAACAGCCCCCCGTTCCCTTGCAGGCGCGCCATGGAGGAGGCGAGCAGACACATGATCGCCGTTCCCGCAAGCCCGAGCGCGGAAAAGAGACGAAAGGCAACGCGCATCGCGGACGCGCTCTCCGCGCCCCTTGCCGTATCCCGCGCGATCATGCGGGCAAGCGCGGTCGGGATTCCCGCGGAGGAGAAGGTCAACAGTACGCAGAAGAGCGGATACGCCATCTGGTACATGCCCATGCCGTAGCTTCCGAGGGCGGAGAGCAGAGGAACGCGGTAGAGCGCGCCGATCGCCTTCGCCGCAAGACTTCCCGCCGACAGGAGCGCCGCGTTTTTGAGGAAGGAGCGTTTCATTATGTACCCGCGCCCGGAAGGGGCGCGCCGCGGTCATTCGAATTGGTTGGCGATGATGTCCGCAGTGAGACGGGCGAGCTTTACGGCGGGGCTTTCGAGCACCGCTCCCTCCTCCGTCGCAAGCAAAATGACGGTGCCGAGGCAGTCTCCCCCCGCCACGATGGGAACGATGACCTGTGCGGTGTATTCCCCGCTCTGTTCACTCGTCACGGGCAGGATGTCGCCGCTCTCCGCCTTGGATGCGGCATAACATCTGCGCGAAAGCATGATCTCGGTGAGCTTTTCGGAGACCGTTTTGCCCGCGAGCTGCTTTTTCCCCAAACCGCTCGCGGCTAAAATGACATCGCTGTCCGAGATCGCGGCGAGAAGCCCGCTCTGTTCGCTGAGCGACTTTGCCGTTCCCTCCGCAAAGCGGTCGACCGATGCGATGGGAGAATATTTTTTGAGCATGAGTTCGTCGCGGTCGGTGAACAGCTCCAAGGGGTCCCCCTCCCGGATGCGCAGCGTGCGTCTGATCTCCTTCGGGATGACGACTCTGCCCAACTCGTCGATTCTTCTCACAATACCCGTAGCTTTCATAAAATAAAAAACCTCCGTATCACCCATTATGCGGAGGTCGGAAGAAATTATGCGTTGAGACAGACCCCCGTGCCGCCCTTGGGGACGGGGAGAAAATAGAGCGCGGGCGCGGAGGACGGAGCAAGCGGCAGGAGCCGCACCTGCCATATCCCCTCTTTCCGGGTGCATTCCGCATGCGTGCATTCGCCCCAGACGATGACGGCGACGAGGTCGCTCTTCTCGAAGAACGCCCCGTTGTTCCCCTCATATTCCTCGTAAAAGCCAAACCTTCCGTCGAAAAACCGCATGGGGTCGGACAGATACCCGGAAAATTCGGCATGCGTCGTGAGGAGCACCGCCTCCCGCTCGGGAGCATGCGTCCTGCCTGTAAAATCCGTGCGGAACGATGCGTGCGCACGCTGTAACGGAATCTTCATATCATACCTCATTCCTACCGTCGGAAAGATCATCAGCGCCATGGCGGCGATCAGCAGTTTTTTCATACTATGTATGAACTATCCGCGGTATTCCTCCATGAGCGCCGAAAAAGCGGGAAGGCTTTTCTCGATGACGGAACGCCCCACGCAGTAGGAAATGCGCACATATCCCGCCGCCCCGAAGCTGTCGGAGGGGACGAGGAGCAACTCATGCGCCTTCGCGCGTTCGGAAAATGCCGCCGCGTCTTGCTCCAACGCCTTGACGAAGAGATAGAACGCCCCCTCTGCGGGACAGCATTCATATCCCATCCCCGTGAGCGCGGACAGGAGCAGATCGCGGTTCTTCCGGTAGAATGCGGGGTCGGGAGCCGCCGTCAAAAGGGCGGGCACGACCCGCTGAAAGAGCGCGGGGGCGCAGACATAGCCGTGATACCGCCCCGCGCCGCAAATGGCGGAAAAGAGCGCCTCTGCACCCCTTAAACGGGGAGAGACTGCGATATATCCGATGCGTTCGCCCGAAAGCGTTGCGGACTTCGAAAAGGAATAGAGCACCACGGTGTCGTCGTAGACCGTCATGGGATAGACGGGCGCTTCCCCGTAACAGAGCTCGCGGTAGGGCTCGTCTGCAAGGAGAAGAATGGGCACATCCCCGCTCTTTTCGCGGAGAAGGTCGCCGAGCGCACGCATCTCCGCTGCCGTATAGACCGCGCCCGTCGGATTGTTGGGGGAATTGACGAGCACCGCGCGCGTTTTGGGCGTGATCGCCCGCCCGATCGCGGCAAGGTCGGGATGGAACGCGGCATCCGTTGCGACCGGGACGAGCACGCCGCCCGCCTGCCGCACGAATACCCCGTACTCGGGAAAGAACGGCGAGGGCACGATGACCTCGTCTCCCGGGGCAAGCGCCGCGGAGAGCGTCAGGACAAGGGAAGCCGACGCGCCGCACGTCATGTACACGAGATTCGCGGACATGGGTACCCCGAATTTCGCCGAAATGCTCTTCGCGACCGCCTCGCGCACCCCCATATCTCCCGCCGAGGGCGTATAGCCGTGCAGCTTTTCGGAGGGGAGCTCCCGCATGAGACGCGCGATCTCGGCGCCGACGCACGGGGGCGCGGGCGCAGCGGGCGCGCCGATCGAAAAATCAAAGACGTTCTCCTCCCCGATCTCTTGCTTGCGCTTTGTGCCGTAGTCGAACAGCGCGCGGATGACGGAACGCTGTTCTCCGTATCCCTGCATGGTTTTATTGAACATTTCGCACCCTTCAAAGCACTTTTTTCAAAAATTGACCCGTATAGGACTTCGGATGGGCGGCGACCTCTTCGGGGGTGCCCGTCGCGACGATCTCGCCGCCGCCGTCCCCTCCCTCGGGTCCCAAATCGATGATATAGTCCGCGATCTTGATCACGTCTAAATTATGTTCGATGACCACCACCGTGTTCCCCCCCTCGCGCAGACGGAGCAGGATATTCACGAGTTTTTCCACATCGTAGCTCGAAAGCCCCGTCGTCGGCTCGTCGAGGATGTAAAACGTCTTGCCTGTGGAGCGTTTGGAGAGCTCTGTCGCAAGTTTGACGCGCTGCGCCTCGCCGCCCGAGAGCGTCGTCGAACTCTGTCCGAGTTTGATATAGCCGAGCCCGACGTCGTTGAGGGTGGAGATCTTGTTGTAAATGGACGCCTGGTTCTTGAAGAATTCGCACGCTTCCTCTACCGTCATGTCGAGAACGTCCGCAATGTTCTTGCCCTTATAGTGCACTTCGAGCGTCTCGCGGTTGTACCGCTTGCCGCCGCAGACCTCGCAGGGAACGAAAACATCGGGCAAAAAGTGCATCTCGATCTTCATGATGCCGTCGCCCTGACAGTTTTCGCACCTGCCGCCCGCAACGTTGAAGGAAAACCTGCCCGATTTGAACCCCATCGTCTTGGCGTCCGTCGTTGCGGCGAAGAGGTCGCGAATCGCGGAAAAGACGTTCGTATAGGTCGCGGGGTTGGAGCGCGGCGTCCTTCCGATGGGAGACTGGTCGATGGCAATGACCTTGTCAAAATATTCGAGCCCCTCGTAGCCGTCACTCTTGCCGGTCGGCAGGCGGGAGCCGTTGAGACCGTTCGCGAGAATGGGCAACAGAATCTCGTTGACGAGGGAGCTCTTGCCCGACCCGCTGACTCCCGTCACAAGGGTGATGAGCCCCGCGGGAATCCCGACGTCGATGTGTTTGAGATTGTTTTGGGCGCAGCCCTTCACGCGCAGCCACCTGCCGTCCGGCTGCTTGCGCACCGACGGAACGGCGATCTTTCTGCGCCCCGCGAGATAGTCGCCCGTAATGGAGCGGGGTTCGTTCATGATGTCCTGCACCGTCCCGCAGGCAACGACTTCGCCGCCGTGGACGCCCGCTTTGGGTCCCATATCCACGATGTAATCCGCCGCCCGCATGGTGTCCTCGTCATGTTCGACGACGATCAGGGTATTCCCGATGTCCCGCAGCCCTTTCAGCGACGCGAGGAGCTTCTCGTTGTCGCGCTGGTGCAGCCCGATGGACGGTTCGTCGAGGATATACAGAACGCCCGTGAGCGCGGAGCCGATCTGCGTGGCGAGGCGGATGCGTTGGCTTTCGCCGCCGGAAAGCGTCGCCGCACTGCGCGCAAGGGTGAGATATTCGAGCCCTACGCCGATGAGAAAGTCGAGGCGCGAGCCGATCTCTTTGAGCACAACGTCCGCGATCGCATGCTGGGTGGGCGTGAGCTTTAGCCCCGCGAGAAATTCTTTGAGCTTGCCGACGGACATCTCGCAGATCTCGGCGATATTTTTGCCCCCCACCGTGACGGCAAGCGCTTCCTTTTTCAGGCGCTTTCCGTGGCAGACGGGGCATTCGCTCGTGCGCATATAGCGCTCGATGTCCCACTTCACGCTGATGGAGGAAGTCTGCTCATAGCGGCGCTGCAAATTGTTGACAAACCCCTCCCATGCCGCCTGATAGGTGGAATGGAACGTCTTGGTGGTGTATTCGAGCGGAATCTTCTCCCCGCCGTTGCCGTACATGAGCAAATCGAACACTTCCGCGGGCAGCTCCCTGACGGGAACGTCCATTGAGAACCCATACCGCCGGGCAAGCGCATGGAGGTAGGTCTGGGTGACCGTAGAGCTGTCGAGATTCCACCCGCTGATTCGGATCGCGCCCTCCCGCAGCGTCTTGGTGCGGTCGGGGCAGATGAGATCGGCGTCCACCTTCTGCGTGAACCCGAGTCCCGAGCAGGACGGGCATGCCCCCCACACGGTGTTGAACGAAAAGAGACGGGGCTCTATCTCCTCGATGGAGATTCCGCAGTCGGGACAGGCATAGCGCGAAGAGAAGAGAATCTCCTCGCCGTCGCGGTCGATGACGACGAGTCCGTCCGCGAGTTTCAAGGCGGTTTCGAGAGATTCCGTGAGGCGTTTTAAGATGCCTTCCTTGACGACGAGACGGTCGATGACGACGGAGATGTTGTGCTTGATGTTCTTTTCGAGGGCGATCTCTTCTTGCAGATCGTAGACGATGCCGTCGATCTTGACGCGGGCGTATCCGCTCTTCCGGTAGGCAGCCAGCTCCTTTTTGTACTCCCCTTTCTTGCCGCGGATGACGGGCGCGCTCACGAGAATCTTGCTCCCCGACGGAAGTTCCATGACCCTGTCTGCGATCTCGTCCACCGTCTGCCGCTTGATCTCCCGCCCGCAGTTCGGACAGTGCGGCGTGCCCGCGCGCGCATAGAGCAGGCGGAGATAATCGTAGATCTCCGTCACCGTGCCCACCGTGGAGCGGGGATTGTGCGACGTCGTTTTCTGGTCGATGGAGATGGCGGGCGAAAGCCCCTCGATGCTCTCCACGTCGGGCTTTTCCATCATGCCGAGAAACTGGCGCGCATAGGAAGAAAGGCTCTCCATGTAGCGCCGCTGTCCCTCCGCGAAGATGGTATCGAAAGCGAGCGTGCTTTTGCCGCTCCCCGAGAGCCCCGTAAAGACCGTGAGCGCGTTGCGCGGCACTTTGACGTCGATGTTCTTTAAGTTGTTTTCCTTCGCGCCTTTGACGTAAATATACTCTTTCATATCCTGCCGGCCGCCTTAGCCGCGGCGTCTTGCCGCGGACTGCGGTCTGTTTCCTCTATGTATCAAGTCCCGCGGCTTCCGTCAGCTTGATGATGTGCCGCACCGCCGCGTCGATCTGTTTCCAGTTCGCGCCGCCGTAGCGAATCTCCTTCGCGCGGTCGATGTTGTGCCGCCCCACCGCGAGGACGGCGCGCACGCCGTTTGCCTGCGCATTGAGACATGCTTCGATGTTGTCGTCCACCAAGATATCGATTCCGTGCCCGGCGCAATAGCTCCCCTTCTCGCCGAAGGGAATCTCGGCGACGAGGTCGTCATAGGGGATATGCCGCTTTTCCAGCCAATCGCGGGAGACCTTTTCGGGGTTTCCGAACCACTCTTTCAGGCGCGCGGTGATGATAATGACCTCGTGTCCCTCCTTTCTCCACCCTTCGAGGACCTCCTTCGCCCATTTGCGCGCCTCGGCGTCCGTAAAGGCGACGATGCCGCCCTCGCGCACGAATTTGAGCACGTCCTCGTACGACCAGTCGAAGGTCTCCGCAAAGGCGCAGGAGCGGTCGTTGACGAGCTTGAAGGGCAGGTTGTTCCGCTCGATATAGGCGCCGGCGCGGCCGACGCGGTCGACCACGTTGAGGGTATCGTCGATATCCACTGCGATTCTCATCTTTTTCCTCCTGCAAGCGCGGCGGTCATTTCCGCAGCCGCTTGCGCAATTCGTTGATCGTCTCGCGAATCTCGATCGCGCGCTCATAGTCGAGCGCATTCGCCGCGATGCGCATGAGAGTTTTGAGTTTCTCGATCTCGTCGGGGATGTCTTGGCGGGCGATCTCCGTCGCCTTCTTCGCCTTGCCCGTGATCGAGATCGTCGATTTGATCTCTTTGACGATGGTTTTGGGCACGATTCCGTGCGCCTCGTTGTACGCCTGCTGTTTGGCGCGGCGGCGGTTCGTCTCCCCGATCGCGCGCTCCATGCTGCCCGTCATTTCGTCCGCGTACATGATGACCCGCCCCTCCGCGTTGCGCGCGGCTCTGCCGATCGTCTGCACGAGGGAGGTCTCGCTGCGCAAAAAGCCCTCCTTGTCCGCATCGAGAATGGCGACCAGCTTGACCTCGGGCAAATCGAGCCCCTCGCGCAGAAGGTTGATGCCGCAGAGCACGTCGAATGTGCCCGCCCGCAGTCCGTCCACGATCTCGATGCGTTCGAGCGTATCGATATCCGAATGCATATAGCGGACTTTGACGCCCGCTTCCTTCAAATAGTCGGTGAGGCTCTCCGCCATGCGCTTGGTGAGCGTCGTCACGAGGACCCTTCCGCCGCTCTTGACCGTCTCGCGCACCTCGAAGAGGAGATCGTCGATCTGTCCGCGCGTCGGTTTGACCGTGACGGGCGGATCCAAAAGCCCCGTGGGGCGGATGAGCTGTTCGACGACATTGCCCGCGACGGAGAGTTCGTAGGGCGCGGGCGTCGCAGAGACGAAGATGACCTGCGGCACGCGCTCGTCGAACTCCTCGAAGGTGAGCGGACGGTTGTCGTATGCGGACTGCATGCGGAACCCGTATTCGACGAGATTGATCTTCCTCGCCCGGTCGCCGTTGTACATGGCGCGGATCTGCGGAACGGTCATGTGGCTCTCGTCGATAAAGACGAGGAAATTTTCGGGAAAATAGTCGAGCAGCGTGAACGAAGGCTGCCCGGGGCTTCTGCCGTCGAAATAGCGGGAATAGTTTTCGATTCCCGAACAGTATCCGATCTCCCGCATCATTTCGAGGTCATGCTCTGTGCGCTGGCGGAGGCGCTGCGCTTCGAGCAGCTTTCCCGCCCTCTCGAACGCCTTGACTTCGCCCTCTAAATCCTGTTCGATCATCGCGAGCGCCTGTGCGAGCTTTTCGCTCCCCACCGCATAGTGGCTCGCGGGGAATACCACGGCGTGTTTGAGTTCGGAGAGAATCTTCCCGGTGACGACGTCCTCCTCGCAGATTCGGTCGATCTCGTCGCCGAAGAACTCCACGCGGAGAGCGACTTCGGAATTGGACGCGGGAAAGATCTCCACGACGTCCCCCCGCACGCGGAAGGTGGAGCGCTTGAAGTCCATGTCGTTGCGGGAATATTGGATATCCACGAGGCGCGCGAGCAGCTCGTTGCGCTCCATGGCTTGTCCCGGGCGAAGGGATACGCCGAGGCGGAAAAATTCCTCGGGCGCGCCGAGCCCGTAGATGCAGGAGACGGAAGAGACCACGATGACGTCGTCCCGCTCGCCGAGCGAACAGGTCGCGGCATTCCGGAGCTTGTCGATCTCGTCGTTGACGGACATGTCCTTTTCGATATAGGTGTCCGTCGACGGGATGTAGCTCTCGGGCTGGTAATAATCGTAATAGGAGACGAAGTATTCGACGCGGTTCTCGGGAAAGAACGCGCGCAATTCGTTACAGAGCTGTGCCGCAAGCGTCTTGTTGTGCGCGATGACAAGGGCGGGTCTCCCCACGTTTCGGATGATGTTCGCCATCGTGAACGTCTTGCCGCTGCCCGTCACGCCCACGAGCACCTGCGCGCGGACGCCGTCTGAAACGCCTTCCGTCAGAGCGCGAATCGCCTCCGGCTGATCTCCCGTCGGAGAAAAAGGCGCATGAAGTTTGAACGGTACATGCTCCAACGGAACACCTCGCAAACATTTGTTTTATTGTAACACAAACGCCCAACGAAAGTCAAGCGTTTGCGGCGGTTTATGCAAGAAGAAGCTTCAAAAGAAGTCCGATCGCGGCGGAGAGGAGTCCGCACACGGCGGCATAGAGAAGGCGGAGAGCGAGGGTGCGTTTGCGGCGGATATCCGAACGCTTGAAAGCGAGCCCCTCCTCCCGCATGAGGATGCAATACGTTTTCTCCCCTTTGCGGTCGGAAAAGACGAGCTCGAAATATCCGTCGAGCTCCAAAGAGCGCAAAACGCGTTCCAGCGTCTCTTCGTCGAACTTGCTCTTTGCGGGGAGCAAGGCAAGAATCTCATAGGGGGAGACGAGAAAGCGCTGCTTCCCCTGTGAGAGCGAAAACACGGCACCCATGACCGCGTTCTCCCGTTTGGAAAGCCGTTCGTCCATGTCACACCAAGAGGGAAATCGCAAGGACGAGCCCGCCCGAGAGCAATCCGCCGACAAAGGCGCCGAGCATCGAAAAGAGAAAACAGAGTTTCTCCTTTTTCCGCGCCTCATCGTCCGACCTGCGCTCGCGCTCGATGTAGCCGCGAGAGGCGGGAAGAAGGCGGAGACAGTATGCGCCGCCCTCCGCATAGCGCACTTCCAAAAGCCCCTGCGCTTCGAGTTCGGACATCGCGCGGAAGAGCTCTTCGCCGGAAAGACCCGTTTCGGAGAGCTCGCTTTCTTCTACGACGTTGAACCCGTCGGAGGGCATCGCTTGGGAGAGCGCGCAGAGCAGATTTTGAGAGAGTTCGTCCAGCATATCCTGCCAAAAAGTATGCTGCGAACGCCGAAAATCATACGGGCAAGAGCAGAATCAGCGGGTTGGTCTCATAGAGCAGACGGGCAAACGGCGCGCCCGCCATGAACGCTTCGACGCGGAGCGCCCATTCCCGCACCGTATCGAGCGGGAGCGCGTTTCCGAGCTCGCCCAGCGCAGACAGGTCGCAGTGCGCGATGTAGTACGCAAGGTACTGCACGCCCGCCGCCAGCGCGCACATGAGCGCGAAAAAGACGAGGGAGAACAGGATGCCGTCTACGATTCCGAGCAAGTGCACATAGCGGATGCGGCGCAAAAGCTTGTTCAGGAGGAACCCGATCAGACAGGAGACGGCGAAAAAGATGATGAACAGAATGAGGGTCGTGATGCTGAATCCGATGAGCGAGGCGACAGAAGGCGTCAGGTTGGGGAACCCGCGCGCGATGACGCCCGCAGCTTTGCGGAAGGGCGAGACGAAGCCCGTCAGATAGGCGGCGGCGAAGAAGGAGCCCGCGGTCAGAACGAACATGATGCCATAGAGAATCGCCCGCCCCATCCCGATGCGGTACCCCGCCTGAATGCTGCACGCGAAGATCGTGACGACGAAGAAATCGAGCGCATGCGCGAGCACCCAGTCAACGATCGGCAGATCGGGCAGAGGGAGCGAGCCCAAGAGGTCAGGCAGCACGTTCGAGAGGAAAGAGAGGGCGAGTCCGCCCACCGAGAGCAGAATCACGGCATACCCGAGGAGCGCGGTCACAACGCCCAGCAACCTGTCGAAAAAACGCCAAATGAGCAGCGCCGGGCGCATTTTCGCGTGCATGAAATAGCGGATGACCGCGCCCGTCCCGAACACGAGCGCCGTCCCGGCGAGAAAGATTCCCACGCAGATCGCATAGCGCAGGTATCCGTTCTCCATGGCGGGCACGAGTTCGGTGAGAAAGGACAGCGCAAAGATGATGGGGAGCTGCCACGGGAGCCAGCCCATCTGGGAAAATTTACGGAACAGTCCGTACAGTATGGAGGCGACCGCGAACACAGTGACGCAGACGATGACGATCGTCATCGTCGCCTCGCCCGATATGAGTAAGTTGCCGTTCA
The DNA here is from genome assembly GCA_947625385.1 of uncultured Clostridia bacterium. Lineage (GTDB taxonomy): Bacteria > Bacillota > Clostridia > Christensenellales > Borkfalkiaceae > Gallimonas. The sequence goes on along the minus strand of CANQOB010000007.1, from coordinate 14,688 downwards.
ACATCGCGTACTCTCCCCTTTCGATTATTTATTATAGTTATCTTTCAGCGAGACGATCTCCGAGAGCACGAGCTTTCCGTCCTCGAAGCACGTCTTATAGTAGCCCGTGCGCATGAGCTGGAACGCCGTCTCGGGATGCTGCGCAAGATAGGGCTCCGCCTTGGCGGAGAAGAAGTGCTCGCTGTCGAGGACGATGCGCTCGGAAAAATCCTGTCCCGCATAGTCCGCATCGCGCAGAAGATGGTCGTACTGTTTGAGGACGGCGTCCACGCAGGTCGCGGCGTTCACCCAATGCAGCACGCCCTTCGCCTTGATTCCGCTCGTATCCGACCCGCTGCGGCTCTCGGGAAAATAGGTGCACTTGACCTCGACGACCCTGCCTTCGGCGTCCGTCACGGCTTCGTCCGCGCGGATGATGTACGCGCTTTTCAGGCGCGCATAGCCGCCGAGTTTGAGACGGTGGTATTTGGGCGGCGGGTCGAGAGAAAAATCCCCGCGCTCGATATAGAGCGTCTTGCCGAACGCGATCTTGCGCACGCCCGCGCTTTCGTCGAGCTGGTTGATCTCGAACTCTACGTCCTCCTCCCCCTCGTAATTGACGATCGTGAGCTTGACAGGGTCGACGACCGCCATCGCGCGCGGCGCGCGGCTGTTCAGCCAATCCCGCACGACCGCTTCGAAATAGCCGATCTCGCATTCCGAATTCGCCTTCGTCACGCCGGCGCGGGCGCAGAAATCGAGGACGGCGCCCGCGGGGATGCCGCGGTTGCGCAGCCCTGCGAGCGTGGGCATGCGCGGGTCGTCCCAGCCGTGCACGGACCCCTCTTCCACCAGCTTTTTGAGATAGCGTTTGCTCATGACGAGGTTGGTGAGGTTGAGCCGCGCAAATTCGATCTGCCGCGGCTTGGGGGCAAATCCGAGCGTGACGCCCACCCAGTCGTACAGCGGGCGGTGATCTTCGAATTCGAGGGTGCAGAGGGAATGCGTCACCCCTTGCAAATAGTCGCAGATGGGATGCGCATAGTCATACATGGGATAGATGCACCACGCATCCCCCGTGCGGTGATGCGTCTCATGCAAAATGCGGTAGATGACGGGGTCGCGGAGGTTGATGTTGGGGGACGCCATGTCGATCTTCGCGCGCAGGCACTTCTCCCCGTCGGCGTATTTGCCGTCCCGCATCTCGCGGAAGAGCCGAAGATTTTCCTCCGGCGTGCGGTCTCTGTACGGGCTGTTTTGCCCCGGCTCCGTGAGCGTTCCCCGCGTCTTTTTGATCTCCTCCGCCGAAAGGTCGCAAACGAACGCCTTGCCCTCCCTGATGAGCCGCTCCGCATAGTCGTAGATGACGGGGAAGAAATCGGAGGCATATACCTCTTTTTCCCATTGATAGCCCAGCCAGCGGATGTCGCGGCGGATAGCGTCCACGTATTCCGTCTTTTCTTTGGAGGGATTGGTATCGTCAAAGAACAGGTTGCACTTCCCGCCGTACTTCAATGCGGTGCCGAAGTTGACATACATGCTCTTTGCGTGCCCGATGTGCAGATATCCGTTGGGTTCGGGCGGGAACCGGGTCTGGACAGCCGTCACCCTGCCTGCCGCCAAGTCCTCGTCGATGATCTGCTGGATGAAATTTTCCGCTTCCGCCATGTCGGTCGCCTCTTACATTGTTATTTCGAAAGTATACCAAACTAATTATACCATATTCTTTCGGAAAATGATAGTTTTTCGAGGTGTTTTTTTGGAAAATATGATATAATAACGAGTATGGAACAGGCGATTCTCGAATTTTTTCAATCGATCCGCTGCGACGCTCTCACCGTGCTGTTCGGCGTGTTTTCCACGCTCGGGGAGGGGGTGGTCGTCGCAGGCGCCGTCATCGTGCTGTATTGGCTGTGGACGGAGGCGGGCGAACAGCTCCTTTTTACCGCCGTCTCCTCCTGCGCGGTCAACAGTCTCCTCAAAACGGCGATCGCGCGTCCCCGTCCGTACGCGGCGGGCGTCGTCACCCGCCTCGATGTGGATACGCCCATCTTTTCCACGCGCGGGCTGGGGGACGCGCTCTCCTTCCCGAGCGGGCATGCGCAGTCGACGACTTCCGCGCTGCTCGCCGTCTCCATGCGGGCGAAAAAGGCGTGGCTGTGGGCGCTCTCGCCCCTTCTCGTTGCGGGCATCGTCTGCTCGCGGCTGTATTTCGGCGTGCATTACCCCACCGACCTTTTGGCGGGGTTCCTTTTGGGCACGGCGATCGCCCTCTTCTGGCAGCTCATCTTCGGGCATGCCTACCGCCTGCGCTTTTATTTCCTCATGGGAATGGCGATCGTCGCCATCGTCTTTGCGTTCTTCTATCCCGAAAAAGAATACCTCGAAATGTGCGCGCTGCTCGCCGGCGGGGCGGTGTTCCTCCCCTTTGTCTCCCTGCTCAACTACCGCGCGCCAGAAAAGCGGTGGAAGCGGCTCTTGCATCTCCCCGTCGGAGGCGCTTGTGCGGGCGCGGTCTTTGCGCTCTCCCTGCTCTTCCCCGAGATTCTCGCTTTGAAATTTTTGAAGTGGTTTTTGCTCTTCGGCGCCGCGACGCTGGGAGCAACCGCCCTCTTCAAGGCGCTGCGCATTTAAGCGCCTACATAAGGAGCCTGCTATGAACATTGCGTTTTTCGATGCAAAAGACTATGACCGACCCTCTTTCGACAAATTCTGCACCCGTTACGGCATCGGCATCAAATATTATGAGACGAAACTCGGCGCCGATACCGCCGATCTCGCAAGCGGCTGCGAAGGCGTCTGCGCCTTCGTGAACGACGATCTGTCCGCCCCCGTCGTCGAAAAGCTGTATGCGCTCGGGGTGCGCGTCATCGCGCTGCGCTGTGCGGGCTACAACAATGTGGACCTTTCCGCCTGTTTCGGGAAAGTCCATGTTCTGCGCGTGCCCGCCTATTCCCCTTACGCCGTCGCGGAACACACGATGGCGCTTCTTCTCACCTCCGTCCGCCGCATCCATAAGGCGTATAACCGCACGCGGGAATTCAATTTCTCCCTTTCGGGGCTGACGGGCTTCGACCTGCACGGTAAGACTGCGGGCGTCATCGGGACGGGAAAGATCGGCAAAGTGTTCATCGAGATCTGCCGCGGGTTCGGGATGCACGTCATCGCCTACGACAAATATCCCGCAGAGGACTGCGGCATCGAATACGTCTCCCTGAATGAACTCTTTTCCCGCAGCGACGTCATCTCCCTGCACTGCCCCCTCTCGGAGGAGACCTTCCACATCATCGACGGGAACGCCATCGACCGCTGCAAGAAGGGAGTGATCCTGCTCAACACTTCGCGCGGGGCGCTCATCGACGCGGAAGCCCTCCTCGCGGGCATCAAGGCGCGCAAAGTAGGCGCGGCGTGCCTCGACGTGTACGAGGAAGAGAGCGACCTCTTCTTCCGCGATTTTTCGGGACATATCGTCGAGGACGACACGCTCGCACGGCTCATCTCCATGCCGAACGTCATCGTAACGTCCCATCAGGCGTTCCTCACCGAGGAGGCGCTCGAAAACATCGCGGAGACAACGGTCAAAAACCTCGACGCGTTCCGCAGCGGGGCTCCCCTCGAAAACGAGCTCTGCTATCACTGCGGCAGCGTGGAAGATTGCAGAAAAAAGCGGAAAGAACGTTGTTTTTGAGCGAACGCCCTCAATCGCTTGACGTTGGGGGGCGTACATTGTATAATATCCACGAACGAAAACAGAGAGGTCATCTATGGCAAACAGTGCAGTCACTATGGACAAGCTCGTCGCGCTCTGCAAGGCGCGCGGCATCATCTTCGCGGGAAGCGAGATCTACGGCGGCATGGGCAATACGTGGGACTACGGTCCCGTCGGCGTGGAGATCAAAAACAACATCAAACGCGCATGGTGGAAGCGCTTCGTCTATGAGAACGACAATTCCTTCGGCTTGGACGCCGCGATTCTCATGAATTCGCGCGTATGGGAGGCGAGCGGGCACACGACGTCCTTCTCCGACCCCAAAATGGACTGCAAGTCCTGCAAGACGCGCCACCGCGCCGACAACCTCATCGAGGCGCACAGCAAGGGGAGCGTAAATCCCGACACCATGTCCAATGAGGAGATGGAAAATTACATCCGCGAGCACCGCGTGAAGTGCCCCGTCTGCGGCAACTTCGACTGGACGAATATCCGCACGTTCAACCTCATGTTCGAGACCTCGCGCGGGGTCACCGACGAGAGCCAGAACAAGATCTATCTGCGCCCCGAGACGGCGCAGGGCGAATTCGTCAATTTCCTGAACGTCCAGCGGACGACGCGCGCCAAAGTGCCCTTCGGCATCGCGCAGATCGGCAAGGCGTTCCGCAACGAGATCACGCCCGGGAACTTCATCTTCCGCACCATCGAATTCGAGCAGATGGAGCACCAATTCTTCTGCAAAGCGGGCACCGACGAGATGTACTACCGCGAATACAAGGAGAAAGCGATGCAGTTCCTGCTCGATCTCGGCTTCGCCCCGGAGCATTTGCGCTTCCACGACCACGACAAACTCGCCCATTATGCGCGCGCGGCGTGCGACATCCAATATCTCTACCCCATGGGCTGGCAGGAGCTCAACGGAATCCACAACCGCACCGACTTCGACCTGACAAGGCATCAGGAATATTCGGGCAAATCGCTCACCTATGTCGACCCCGTCTCCGGCGAGAGATATATCCCCTATGTCATCGAATATTCGATCGGCGCCGACCGCCTCATGCTCGCCGTGCTCTCCGAGGCGTACGAGGAAGAGACCCTCGAGGGCGGAGACGTGAGGAGCGTCCTCCACTTCCACCCCGCGATCGCGGCGTACAAAGCTGCCGTCTTGCCCTTGCAGAAGAACCTCGCGCCGCAGGCGAAGGAGCTGCTCGCAAAGCTCAAAAAGCGCTTTGCCGTCATCTACGACGAGGCGGGCTCCATCGGCAAGCGCTACCGCAGGCAGGATGAGATCGGCACCCCGTTCTGCATCACCGTCGACTTCGACACCCTCGAAAACGGCACCGTGACGGTGCGCGACAGGGATACCATGGAGCAGATCAGGCTCCATGCCGACGAGGTCGCCGCCTTCCTCGCGGAGAAGTGCGTGTTCTGACGCCGCTTTTTTCCCGAGAACAATAAAAAATCGGCGGAAAAACCGCCAAGGTAAAAAACATCCCGCTTTCGGCGGGATGTTTCGTTTTGATCGTCTTTAATCGGCTTTGATGTGAGTATGGGAGATCGTCCAATTCTTGACCTTGACCGCGAGCCAGAAGCTGTAGATCCCGATCGTGATGATGGTAAGCAAGATCCAGACGAAGCACTTTCCGAAGTACTGGATCCCCTTGCCGTCGAAAACGAGCTGGCAGCCGTCGTACGCGGTGTGCTTTGTGTACCAGCGTTCCTTGTAGCAGTGCGCCCAGTACATCCCGAACGAGAGCGTGATGAGGGTGACGAAGTTCCCGAGCAGGTTGACGCCCCAAAGCCCGAGGATGCTGCCGTTGAACTTGGATTCGGGGAACGCGGGTTCGGCGTCCTTATCCTTGGAAGCGGCGACGATGCTGTCGTAGTTGTCCTCGAAGTGGGTATGCTTGGTCGTCCAGCGAATCATGTTGAGCGGCATACGGATGAGCGCATAGATGAAGATCGTGACGATCGAGAGCAGGACCCAGAGGAGCCATTTGCCGAGGAGCTGTCCGCCCTTGCCGTCAAAGATGAGTCTTCTGTCATCGATGTAGGTGTTGCGGGCTTCCCAGCGCAGCTTCCAGCACTTCATGAAGGGGTACGCAATGCCGATGGTGATGAGGGACACAAGCGTCACTGCGAAGTTTCTGCCGAAGTTCGCAAATGCACCGCCGGTAAAACGGGAGCGCGATTCTTCTTTCGGCGTCTTGTCTTTTGCCATACCATTTCTCCTTTTTGCCGATCACGGCGTTTTTGTTATTACTCTATGCAGAGTACATTACAGATTATACCGTATCTCCTCATGATTGTCAATAGATTTAATCTATTTTTTCAAAGAATTATTCTCCGAAGCGGGCGAGCAGCTCGTCCACCGTCACAAGCTCCGCACCGTAGGTATCTTTCAAATACTTGATGCCGTACTCATAGTCCTCCTTGGTGAAGGAATCCATCGCGTCGACGGCGGCGATGACGCGGTACCCGAGCTGGTACGCGTCCGCAGAGGTATGGCGCACGCACATGTGCGCGTGCAGACCGGTCATGATGACGGTGTCCACGCCGAGCTCTTTGAGCAGCAGGTCGAGGTCGGTATGGAAAAATCCCGAATATCTGCGCTTGGGGACGACGTAATCTTTCTCGCAGAGTTCGAGTTCGGGAATGACTTCCGCGCCCTTTGTGCCCGCGATCGCATGGTCTCCCCACAGTTCGAGCTCATGGTCGATGCCCTTGATGTGGGCGTCGTTGCAAAAGATGACGGGCACCCCCGCCCTGCGCGCGCCGCGGAGCAGTTCCGCCGTCTTGGGGACGATCGCAAGTCCCCTGTCGCACTTCAATGCTCCCGTCACGAAATCGTTGAGCATATCCACTACCAAAATCGCTGTTTTTTTCATGATCTTCTCCTTTCGGTTTTTCACTATTTTACTATTTCCCCGCGGACGTGTCAAGCAAACGCGGCGCGGTCAAACAAAAAACGGGCGAAACGCCCGTTTTTATCAACGTATGTCATTACAGCTTCGGCCATGCGACGCCGGGAACGTACTTTGTGAAGAAGTTGTCGACGAGGAAGTTCCATCCGCCGAAGAACAGCCCCCAAACGACGAGCGCGATGAGCGCAAGCAGGATGAAGATGCTGATGATGAGACCGATCACCCCGGGCGCGATGCCGCGGCCGCGCTTCTTGTCCACGCGGATGCCCACCGCGCTCACGATGAGGCTGATGACGGGCATGATGACCGTGGGGAAGAAGAAAAACAGCGAGAACAGCGCGAGAAGGAGCCCTACGCTGCCCGTGCGCACGCCCTCATGGACGACCTGCTGTTCGGGCTCGCCGTCGTCGGGTGCGGGACGGGTGCGGAGCAAACGCTCGGGCTTTTCGTCCTGCGCGGGTTCCGCAGTCTGCGCGGGGAAATTCTCGGGTGCGGGCGCAGGCACAGCAGGTGCAGGCGCGGGCGCAAGCGAGATCGGCGGCAGCATGATGGGAGCCCCGCCGAACATGGGCGGCATGCCGGGCATACCGAAGCCCATCGGCGGCATCGGCGGCATCGGAGGGACGACGGGAAGCGGATAGGGCATATTGACCTGCGGAGCGGGCGGATTGGTCCCCGCTTCGTGCGGTCTCTCGTTCTTCGACCCGCAATAGGGGCAGAAGCGTTCGCCGCTGTAAATTTTCTCCCCGCAGTTGGGGCAATTCACAAGCACAGGCGCGCCGCAGCCGGGGCAGTATTTTTCGTCGCTGTAAATGCGCGTACCGCAGTATGTACATGTGTTGACGACCGCTCTCCCGCAAGTAGGGCAACGCTTTGCGCCATCGGGAAGTTTGTTCTTACAATACCGACAGATATTTGCCATTTTCACCCTCCACGATACACTGTTCCGTATATCGATACTATCATTTATAGAATACTACAAGTTGAAGAAGTTGTCAACCCTATTTGCAAAAATAACGCAAGAATTTTTCTCGGCGGCGCCGATTTTTTATGTTTCGCCGCAGACAAGACGCCCCAGGACCGTGCAAAAGTCGGGAGCGTCGAACAAGCTCCCCTCTCCGCTGCCGATCGCAACGTAGTCCATCCCCGCCGCCCGCGCGGCGCGCATGCCCGCCGAGGAATCCTCGAACACGAGGCACTGCGAAGGGCGAGCCGAGAGCCGCTCTGCCGCAAGCAGAAAGACGTCGGGCGCGGGCTTTTTGGGCAGACCCTCTTCGGGACCGATGACGGCGACGAAATACGGCGTGAGCCCGAATCTCTCCACGAGGCGCGCGCACAGCGTCCCCGAGGACGCCACCGCCGCGGGAACGCCCCGCTCTTGGAGCGCTTGGAGAAAGGGCACGGCGCCCGCGATGAGGTCCTTCTCCCCGAGGGAGGAGATCGCCTCCTCGAAATACGCCTGTTTCTCCGAAAACAAAATCCGCTTTTCCTCTTCGGTGAACCTTCGCCCCAGCTTCTTTTCGAATACGGAGGCGATGTAGGGTCTGCCCGTGCTCTTCAAGGGCAGATATTCCTCTTCGGAAAAGGCGAGCCCGAACAGCGCGCCGGCGGCGTTCCATGCCGCAAAATGATAGCGCTCCGTGTCGAGAATGACGCCGTCGAAATCGAATATGGCGGCGCGGTAGCGTTTTCCGGCGCCGAGCGAAAAGGAATGCGTCTGTTGCATAGGATTATCATACCCGAACCGCGGCATTTTGTCAAGCGCAGGGCTCCCCGACCCGCAAGATTTCGCAAAATTTCCACGGAAATCATTGCATTTTCCTTTGCGGTATGGTAGAATAGGACTGCGTCATAATTTCAATTTCCTACATGTGACGATACAGCGGCATCGGTGTATCCTTTTTTTCCGCATGTAGGAAATTGTGACGCAGACAATTCGGGGATACTCGAAGCGGGCGTTCCCTGAATTGGGAGCGTCCTTATTTTTTGCCCGCAAATACTTTTTGGAGGTTCTATATGAAAAGGAAGTTTTGGCTCATTTTGCTCGCCCTCACGGGGACACTTTGTCTGTGCCTCGCCCTTTCGGCTTGCAGCTTTTTCGGTCCGGGCGGTTTCGGTCACGAACATCATTATGAATACTATTACAACCATGATGCTTCTTGCATCGCAGACGGCACGGAGACTGCGTATTGCGCCGAATGCGGTACGACGGGCGAAACGCGCGTCAAAAAGGGCTCAAAGTTCGGTCATGATATGCAAGAAGTTCAAGCGGGCGAGGCGACCTGCACCGAGGACGGCGTCATCTATCATTGGCATTGCAATCGCTGCGGGCTGAATTTCGAAGATGAGGACGGCGAAATACAGCTCGATAACGTTATTGTAGAGCAAAAGCTCGGGCATGAAATGGTGCAGATTCCCGCAAAAAATGCGACCTGTTCGGAGTGCGGTTGGTCCGCATATATAGTCTGTTCCCGTTGCGGCTATACCGAAGAGCCTATCGAATATACCGACGCTTTGCATGTTCAATATACGCGGGATTACAATTACCATTCTTACGATTACTATATTGTAATAGGGCTTGACAGCGACTGCTCCGACGCGGAAATCGTAATTCCGAACGAATATAAAGGGCGGCCCGTAGCTGAAATAGGAAAAAGTGCGTTCAAGGGTTGTGGTTCGCTGGAAAGCATCACCATTCCCGCGAGCGTAACTGAAATCTCAGGAGGTTACAATACAAGCGCGTTTCAAAATTGTATCTCGTTGAAAAGCGTGACATTTGAAGGAAACAGCAAACTGACCACAATCGAAGAAGATGCGTTCCTTGGTTGCAGTTCGCTGGAAAGCATCACTATTCCCGCGAGCGTGACAGAAATCGGATATGCTGCGTTCTCTGGTTGCAGTTCAATGGAAAGCGTAACGTTCGAAGGAGACAGCCAACTGACCTGGATTGGAAAGGCTGCGTTCTCCGGTTGCAGTTCGCTGGAAAGCATCACCATTCCCGCGAGCGTGACAGAAATCGGAGAGAGGGCGTTCTATGGCACAGCTTATTATGAGAATAATGCGAATTGGATAAATGATATTCTCTATGTCGGTGACTATTTGATTAGTGCAAGGGAAACGATTTCTGGTGCCTGCGACATCAGAAAAGGTACAAAGTTGATTGCCGATTACGCGTTCGCGAATTGCAGTTCGCTGGAACGCGTAACCATTCCCGTGGGCGTGACCGAAATTGGATGGTATACGTTCGTGAATTGCAGTTCGCTGGAATGCGTAACCATTCCCGTGGGCGTGACCTCAATCAGATATATGACATTCTGGCATTGCAGTTCGTTGAAAAGCATCATCATCCCCAATAGCGTGACCTCGATCGAAGAAGAGGCGTTCTATAATTGCAATTCGCTGGAAAAAATAGAAGTTGCACAAGGAAATCCCGTCTATCACAGCAACGGAAATTGTTTAATTGAAACGGGAAGCAAAACCTTGATCTTGGGTTGCCAAAACAGCGTTATTCCCAATGACGGTAGCGTGACCGAAATTGGATATGCTGCGTTCTACTGTTGCAGTTCGCTGGAAAGCGTAACCATTCCCGAGGGCGTGACCTCGATTGGAGCGAGTGCGTTCCAGGAATGCAGTTCGCTGACAAGCATCACGATTCCTGCGAGCGTGACCGAAATTGGATATGATGCGTTCGAGGATTGCAGTTCACTGGAAAGCGTAACGTTCGAAGGAGACAGCCAACTGATCTCCATCGGAGATGGGGCGTTCGGGTATTGCAGTTCGCTGGAAAGCATCATCATTTCCGAAAGCGTGACCTCTATCGGAGATTGGGCGTTTCAGAGTTGCAGTTCGCTGACGAGCATTACCATTCCTGCGAGTGTGACCTCGATCGGAGCGTGGGCGTTCGAGGATTGCAGCTCGCTGGAATGCGTAACCATTCCCGTGGGCGTGACCTCAATCAGATATATGACATTCTGGCATTGCAGTTCGTTGGAAAGCATCATCATCCCCAATAGCGTGACCTCGATCGAAGAAGAGGCGTTCTATAATTGCAATTCGCTGGAAAAAGTATATTATGGCGGGACGAAAGAGGATTGGAACACAATCGAAATTGGTTCTTTTAATTCCTCTCTTGCCGATGCGACGCGGTACTACTTCTCCGACGGGGAGCCGAGCGAAGAGCAGTGGACGGAATGGGACTACTGGTGGCACTACGACGAGGAGACGGGCGAAGCCGTCGAATGGAAAAAGAATTGAAAGCGACATGCCCCCGCTCTCGGGAGAGGACTGATGCGGGTATTCCGCGACAACCGCATTTTGTGAGCCCGTAAATGTTCCTGTAAGTGAGCCTGTAAAATTGACCGCGACGGCGTATTGGCGCTCCTTGGAAAACAGAGCGATATTACGCTTAAAACAAAGCGACATGCCCCCGCTCTCGGGAGAGAGCGGGGGCGATTTTTATCGTCCGGTGTCCTGGAATGCCCGTCAGGAAGCGGCGCCGCCGCCCGGCATCGCATAGAGATCGAACTCGCCGTCAAGGTCGAAATTTTCTCCCTCGTCGAAGGCGGCAAGTTTGGAAATGGAGACCTCGTACGCGGTCATGGTCACCGCCTCCGTCTCCGTGAGCCGCTTGGTGTACTCCCTGCTCTGAATCCTTCCGGAGAGCGCGACGCGGTCCCCCACCTTCAAATTCTGCACGAAGCGGGCGTTCCTGCCCCATGCGATACAGGGGATGTAGTCCGACTTATTGTACGCACGGTTGACGGCGAGAAGAAGGTCTGCGATCTCGCGGTTGAAGGGCGTGGTGCGGTAGATGGGCGGCTTGCAGATATACCCCGAGAGGACGATTCCGTTGGGGTTCTTCCCCTCGCCTGCGGGGACGAGCTCGCGCACGAACACGGTGAGCATGAGCCGCGACCGTCCGCCCTCGAGCTTATTGTAGCTGCGAAACTGCCCCGCCGCCGAGAGCATGCTCCCGACTTTGAGGTCGTTGCCCCGGATGAGCCGTTCCGAGACGGTCACGGGAAGGATATCCGCCTGCCCCGAAAGGCGCATGACTTTGACGTAAAATTCGTAAAAACCTTCTCCGTACACCTCGTGCGAGAACGTCGCCTCCGACACGATTTCTCCGTAAATGTAGACTTTGTTGTTTTTCTCCGGGTTGTAATCCATAAACAGTACCTCCGAGTATTTCCGAAACAGGACTTCGTTGGGGCGCCCGCTTGGGGCGTGCGGTCATGCCGCGTTTTTCGGGATCTGCTTTCCCGTCGGGTCGATGGTGTAGTTCTCGCGGTAGACGAGTTCCCCCACGGGGACAAATTCGAATCCCTTTGCGCGGAGCGTGGACAGGATGATGGGGAGCGCCTCCGCCGTATGCAGCCCGTTGTTGTGCATCAGGATGATGGAGCCGCTCTTGGTGCGCTCCACGATTCTTGCCGCAATATCGGATGCGGAGAGGTCTTTCCAGTCCAAAGAATCCACATCCCACTGCACGGGGAGCAGCCCCATCGCGTTGGATGTGTCGATGAGCAGATCGTCGTAATCGCCGTACGGCGCGCGGAACAGATCGACCGTCTTGCCGCAAGCCGCCGAGATCGCCTCGGAAGAGCTTGCGAGCTCCTTTCTGATCTCCTCCTCCGAGAGCCGCGACATATAGGAATGCGTCGCGCTGTGCGTGCCGATCTCATGCCCTGCGTCCGCGATCTTTTTGACGTATTCCGGATACTTTTCCACCCAGAACTGCACGGCGAAAAAGGTGACGTGCGCCTTTTCTTCCGCAAGGCAGGAGAGGATTTCGTCCGTGTAGTCCACGCCCCACGCGCAATCGAAGGTGAGGGCGATCTTGTTGTCCTCCCGCTCCACGCAATAGACGGGAAGAGAGCGGCTGCCGCTCCAATAGACCTCTGCCGCGCCCGCGAGATGCGCCACACCCGCGCTCGATGCGACGAGAGCCGTAAGCCCCAATGCCAACGCGACGGTCTTTATCCGGAATACGAAAAATTTCATCCTTGTTACCTAATCCTATCACGATTCGGAATGAAATTAAACGATGTTCCTGTCTGGTTTTGACAAAGAACATCGAAAACTTCTCTCCTGTGGTCTATGTTATTCGGAACAGGATGCAACTATGAGTCGTTATGAAATTTTCCCGAAGGGATGTTTATTTTCCACGCTTGTCAGCGTGAGCGCAAACGTCTTTGCCGCGCCCGCGCGCTTGAAGGTGTTTGCAAGTTCGGAGACCGTCGCACCCGTCGTGAGGATGTCGTCCACGATGAGCACGCGCTTGTCCTTCAAGCCTTTGCGGTCGTTCACATGGAAACAGCGTTCGAGGTTTTTCTCCCGCGCGTCCCGCCCGAGCATTTTTTGCGCGCCCGTCTCCCGCTGTTTGACTGCGCCGCACCAAAGAGGGATCCCGCTCCGCTTCGAGAGCTCCTCGGCGAACAGGCGGGATTGGTTATACCCCCGTTTTTTCTCCGCCTTCTCCGTCATGGGGACAAAGGTCAAGAGGTCGATGTCCGGGAACTCCTCCGCAAGGAGCGGCAGCGCGAGTTCCGCCGCCGTGCGGCAGAGATATTTCTCGCCCCGTTTGAAGCGCAGCACGAGGCGCACGGCTTCCCCTTCGTGGACGAATACCGAGCGCGCTTTCTCCACGCCGAGCGGCTTTTTCTTGCATTCGAGGCAGGCGCCCGCTTCCTTCACCCGCCGCCCGCAAAAGGGACAGACCGTCTTGCCCGAAAACGGAAGCGTGCCCATGCACGCCGCGCAGACGCGTTCGCCGCCGAACACTTCCCTTCCGCACACGTCGCAGGTAAAGTTGTGTCCGTCGTCGTACCGGTCGAGTTTTTTTCGTACCCAAGCAAAAAGTTTTTTCATACCGAAAATCCGCAAGATGCAAAAATCCGCAGGCAAAGCCTGCGGAAACCGTCAGAAGTCCTCGTCGTCATCCTCGTCGTCGTCCTCGTCGTCTCCCTCGCCCGAGAGCGAATAGATCTCGTCTCCCGTGACATATTCGAGGTCCTCGTCGTCCGGCTCATCCTCGTATTCCTCGTCCTCGTCGGGCTCCTCTTCCTCGTCGAACGTCTCGCCGATCTCTCCGATCTCCGTGTCGAGGTCGGCATCCGTGTCGTCGTCGAGGTATTCCCTCCATTCGGCGTCGTCCTCGTCGTCGAGGGCGTCCGGCTCCTCCTCGTATTCCGCTTTTTTGCGGCATTCCTCGCACATTTTTTCGCCGGGGCGCATCATATTCTCGCCGCAAACGGGGCAGAGCTCGGTGGCGAGGTCCTCCTCTTCGTCGATCTCGTCCATATCGCTCGGAATTCCTTTGAGTTCTTTGAGGCACACGTCGCAAACTTCCTGTTTTTCGGGATCGATATAATTGAGTTCGCAGCGCGGGCATTTGATGTAACGTATCATGCGTTTTTCCCTCCGAATCGTTCGCCTATCCTATCGGCTAATAAATTATATTTGTATTTAATGTTTTTGTAAACTGTTTTTTTATACCTTTGCAAAAAAATTTTTCAAAACAGAGAAATTTTTTCGGAGCCCAGACTTCCCCGACGGTAAAAAAGCTCCCCGCCGACGGGAGACTTCGATAGGGATTTTTTGAGCAATGTGGAAAAACCGTTTCTCTTTTCGAAAAAACTTGCGCATAACGTGCTCCTCGCGAAAAAACCTGTGGTATAATTAAATTGCGATACGGTACGCGTATTTGAAATTCAAAAACAAAGGAGATTTTATGGGAGGCGGAGGAGCAACAAGCGGCGGAACGTATGTGAGAGTCGATGGCAATCGACTGGATAAAAAGGGGAAGCCCAATTCAAGATACGATTTATATGTAGGCGGAAAAAAGAAACAGAGCAGATGGTACGATCACGAGGGAAAAGCGATTCGCAATCGTGACTATTTTCACTCTGCTAAACCAAACACACCTTTCCCTCATGATCACCCGTGGGATTGGAGTAGCGGAAAAGGAGATCGTTATGAAGGGCACGATATCCCGCCCGACCCGAATTTTCATTGAGAGAGGAAAATTATGAGCAAGAAAAACCCATATAAAAAAGATATTCCGGGCGTCTGCAC
>CANQOB010000006.1 GCA_947625385.1 uncultured Clostridia bacterium | reverse complement strand
AAAATCTAAAAATTTTCGAAAAATTTTTTCCAGAACCCGAAATTTTCTTTCGTACCCCTGAAAAATCCGCTCTTTGCTCCTCGAAAAAGTTCGAAAAAGATATCAACATTTCGCGCGATTTCTTTTGCATTCGCAAAATAAATACGCGCGAGCGAATAAACTTTTCTGCTTTAATAAGCTTGTTGCGATTAAGCGTTTTATCCGTCAGTGTGCGTACCGTGGTGCGCATATAGGGTGAAAAAGCAAAAAGTGTGATTTTTGCTTTTTCCTTTATTTTGAGAATAGAAAGCGCGGCGGCATCGAATGATGCCGCCGCGCATTTGAGGCGCATAAGTAAATTCGCTCGACGAAAATCTTTTCAAAGAAAAGATTTTCGTCGAAAGGCGGGAAACAGTTTCGCTTTCTCCGCAATGACGCTGTCCGTCTTTTGAAGATAGGTCAGAAGATCTTTGGGGCTTCCGACGCGCTCGATTCTCCCCTCCGAAAGAAAGAGCTTCTTGGAGATCGCATTCGCGCCCACGGCGAGGTTGTCGCTGATCTCCTCCATGACGTCCACATTGTACACGCATGCTTTCCCCGGTTTCGTCCACCCGACGTTTTCATGCGCGCCCGCCATATATTTTTGCCTGTACAGGTAGTACGGCTCGTACCCCGCCGCGGTGAGTTTTTCACGGGAATAGGCGATCATCTCGGACATGCCCCCCTCGGAAAGGCTCGAAACTTCCTCTTTGAGCCTCGCGCCCTTTTTGAGGCAGAGTGTGTGCACGGTGATATTTTCGGGAGCGAGCGAGACGGCAGTGTCCACGCTGCGGCAAAACTCCTCCACGCTCTCGCCCGTCAGTCCCGCGATGAGGTCGCAGTTGAGGTCGAAGCCGTACGGTTTGGTCATTTCGAAGGCGCGGATGACGTCCTCCCCCGTATGCTTTCTGCCGATGGCTTCGAGCGTCCTGTCCGAAAAGCTCTGCGCGTTGATGCACAGCCTCGTCACCCCGTACCGTTTGCAGAGGTCGAGTTTTTCTTCGCAAAAGACGTCGGGACGACCCGCTTCCACGGTATATTCGCAGCCGTTCGTCCGAAGCGGCGCCACCATTTTGAACACGCATTCGAGCTCGGAAGCAGTGAGCGCAAAGGGCGTTCCGCCGCCGATATACACCGACCGCAGCCGCCCGATCTGCGCCGCGGCAGCTTCGAGTTCGCGCGCCAAGGCGTCGAGATAAGCGGGCATATATTGCCTCGTTTTGTCGATGGGCGCGGTGATGAAGGAACAATACACGCATTTGCTCGGACAGAACGGGAGCGAGACGAACAGGTCGCAGCTTTGCGGATCTTTCTCGTAGATTCCCCTCTGCCCCGCGATGACGCGCGCGGTGAGGGCGATATTCTCCTCAGAGACGCCGAGCGTGCGGAAAAACGCTTCGAATTCCCCCTTCTTTTCGAGATTTTGGTAGGCGAGACGGGTCGGACGGATGCCCGTGAGAGACCCCCACGGCAGCGTTTTTTGATACCGTTTTGATAAAATCCGATAGAGCCCGAGTTTGGAAAACCGCTTGACGAGGCTCTTTTGCTGCGTCCCGTCCGTGTATGTCTCCCTGTCCGTAAAGCAGAACTCCTCCCCGCCGATGCAAAAACGGTTGCGGAATTCCTCGCCCGAGACCGTGCAGGTATGCACGATGTCGAGCGTCTCCGCTCCCGGGAAGAGCCGCACAACGTCCATGAGCTCGGGCAAGAGCCAATCACATTGGCAGGATACCATTTTTCTTCTCCTCGTCGATCGTTGTGGGCAACCCATGTCCGGGATAGACCGTGCAGTTTTCCAATTTGGAGAGCTTTTCGAGAGACGCTTCGAGCGCCCGCAGCTTGTTGATGGAGCGTTCGGTATCGCCCACATTGCCGCGGAAGAGGGTGTCCCCCGAGAAGAGGGCGGTCTCCTCCCCGTCGCGGATCAGGAAGCAACAGCTCCCCATGGTATGTCCGGGCGTCGCGATGACGCGCACTTCGAGCCCGCAAAGCGACAGAATTTGCCCGTCCGTCACGGTGAAATCGAGAGGTGTTTGCGGGGCATCCTCGCCGTAGACGAGCAGGGCGACGTTGTATGCCGCCACGGCGTTGCGTTCGCGGTCGAGGCAGCCGATCTGCGCCCCCGCCGCCTTCATGGCGGCGCAACCGCCCAAATGGTCGAAGTGGGCGTGCGTCAACAGGACGTACCGCACTTCCAACCCCAACCGTTTCGCCTCATCGAGCGCACGCGGCTGTGCGGGGTCGATGACGACCGTCCCCTCCGCCCCGGTGATAAAATAGGTGTTTGCGGCAAATCCCTGCGGAAATAGCGTTTCGATCTTCATCCGTTGTTCATCCTCCTGACGTCGATAATGCGGGGGTAGCTGCGAATCTTCCCGATGAGAATTTCCACATCTTGTCTGTTCAAAAGGCTCACCGTCACTTCGACGATCGCGTCCCCGTTCTTGCCGTACCGCCCGTTGATGGACGTGATGGAGAGCTTCATCTCGTTGACGCCCGAAGAGATCGCGGAGAGCGCAGCGCCCTGATCCTCCGAGTAGACGGTGATGGCGGCGCGGAAGCGCGCTACTCCTTCCTGCCTGCACCATTCGGCGGGTTGCAGACGCTCGGGCTCCACATTCTTCATGTTCGGGCAGTCCCGCCGATGGATGACGACCCCCCTCCCGCGCGTGACGAATCCGATGATATCGTCTCCGGGGACGGGCGAACAGCACCCCGCGAAGGAGACGAGCAACCCCGAAAGTCCCTTGACGGTGACCGTGCCCGAGACGTTTTTCTCCTTATACGGGCGCACGTCGAGGGGCTGCGGCACCTCTTTGCGGAAGTAGTCGATGAGTTTGAAGAGAATCTGGTTGATGCTGATCGCGCCGTACCCGACCGCGGCGAACGCCTCTTCCTGCGTGTCGAAGTTGAGTTTTTCGGAGATCTTTTTGAAGCTCTCCGACGTGAGCAGCTCCGCAAGGGTATACCCCCTGCGCTTTGCCGCCTCTTCGAGCATGCTCTTTCCGAGCCGTATGTTCTCCTCTTTGGTCTGTTTTTTGTAGAACGCCTTGATCTTCGCGCGCGCCGAGGAGGATTTGATGAATTTGAGCCAGTCGCGGGAGGGACCCTTGCTCGCGGGCGAGGTGATGATCTCCACGACGTCGCCGAGTTCGAGCTTGGAGTTGAGCGGCACGATCTTGCCGTTGACCTTTGCGCCCGTGCAATGGTTGCCCACCTCGGAATGGATGGCATAGGCAAAATCGACGGGCGTCGCCCCTTCGGGCAGGGAGATCACCTTGCCGCGCGGGGTGAACACGAGCAGTTCGGTGCTGTACAGCTCCTCCTTGACCGTATTCATGAACTCCTTGGAATCGCGCAGTCCGCCTTGGAGCTCCATCATCTCGCGGATCCATGCGATTCTTTGGTCGAGCGTCGTCTCCGAATCGCGCTGCTCCTTGTATTTCCAGTGCGCCGCGATACCGTACTCCGCCGTGCGGTGCATCTCCTCGGTGCGAATCTGAATCTCGAAGGGCTGCCCGAAGTCGGTGACGACGGTCGTGTGCAGGGATTGGTACATGTTGGGCTTGGGCGTCGCAATATAGTCCTTGATGCGCCCCGGGACGGGCTTCCACTTCTTGTGGATCTTTCCGAACACCTCGTAACATTCGTCGATGGTATCGACGATGACGCGCACAGCGGTCAGGTCGTAGATCTGGTCGAGCGTGCGCTGTTTGGTTTTCATCTTTTTATAGATGGAATAGAAGTGTTTGGGACGCCCGAATACCTCGCCGGCGATTCCCGATTCTTTGAGAATCGCCTTGATCTCCTCCACGACGAAATTGACGAAACGGTTGCGCTCCTCCAACTTCTGGTGGATGTTCTCCACGAGATATTCGAACGCGGCGGGGTCGAGATATTTGAGGCACAGATCTTCGAGCTCGCACTTGACCTGGCTGATACCGAGCCTGCCCGCAATGGGCGCATAGATGTCGAGGGTCTCCTGCGCCATCTTCTGCTGCCGCTCGGGGGACAGGTAGTTGAGCGAGCGCATGTTGTGCAGCCTGTCGGCGAGCTTGATGATGATGACGCGGATATCCTTCGCCATCGCGATGAAGATCTTGCGGAAGTTCTCCGCCTCCTCTTCCTCCTGCGACTTAAAGACGATCTTGTCGAGCTTTGTGACGCCCGAAACGAGGGTGAGCACCCCCTCCCCGAATTCGCGGCGGATGTCCTCGTCCGTCGCTTCGGTGTCCTCGATGACGTCATGCAGAAGCGCCGCGGCGACGGTCTCCGCGTCGAGCCCGAGGTCGACGAGAATCTCCGCGACCGAACACGGGTGGATGAAATAGGGTTCGCCGGATGCGCGCTTTTGGTCCTTGTGCGCATTTTTGGCATAGTCATACGCATGGAGGAGCATTTCGCGCTCCTCTCCCGTGTAGAATTCATACAGTTTCATGAGAACGGGTTCCACTTATGCACCCTCCTTCAAACGGCGAACGGTCGTATAGACGGACGACTGTTCGAGATCTGCATGTCTGCCGCGGACGATGCGCAGCGTCCCGTCCCCGATGGAGATGAGACCGAGCTCGCAAAATACCGCGAGGGCGAAGATCACCTGCTCGGGCGCGATGCCGAGTCCGAGCGCCCGCGCCGCCTCCGCATACTCCGTGCCGACGTTCCGCCCTTCCGCCGCACGCAGCGCGGTATAGGTGAGCACGAGGTCGTCCCGCACGCACGAAACGCGTTTCAGGGCACCCATGTCCGCAAGTTCGGTGCAGAAAAATATCTCTGCGTTCCCCGTTTTGGGCAATGCGGGCGGGAAATCGAGGCACACGATCTCCCGGAACGCCTCCAAGGACGCATCGGGGGCAGGCGAATAGAGCACACAGTTGGCGGCGCCGGCTCCCGACGGGCGGAAAATATCGAGTTCGAGCCCCGAAAGCGAGGGGAACGACGCAAGGGACGCCCTGTTTTGCACGACGGCGCACAGTCCGTATGCGCATGCCGCGATTTTTTCCCGTATGAGCGAATCCGCGGCACCCATGTCGAGGATTCGGGCACTTGAAGGAGCCTGCGACAGCAAGCCGACCGCGTGCCCGAACGCGTCGAGTTCGATGTCTCTTCCGCTCATGCCGTCCGTGAGCACGCAGCGCACCAGTCCCTTGATGTATTCCCTCCCCTTGAAACGGGAGAGGTTGCATTCGAACACGATCTTCTTTTTCAGGTCGCTCTTCAACAGTTCGAGGGATTTGACACCGCCGAAATAGACGAAATCCGCGCCCCTGATGTTCATGGCAAGGTGCGGCGAGCCCTCCTTCATCGGCGCGGCGTCCGTGCGCTCCGCTTCGAGATAGAAGAGCGGGCGCTTGTTGCCCATCCCGCACGGTTCGAGCATGGTAAGCTCCCGCGCGATTCTGCGGAAGTCCCCCGAGAGCTCCCCCGCGACGGCGACGGAAGGCACGAAGTCCTCCCTCGTGTAGTGTTCGCCGATATAGGCGTTCAGCGCCCCTTTGAGCGCTTCAAAGTTCTCCTCCGAAACGTTGATGCCCGCCGCCTGCGCATGACCGCCGAACTCGGAAATATACGCCGAGCAGCTTTTGAGCGCCTCGAAGATGTTGACGTTCTCGACAGAGCGCGCACTGCCCTTATAGGCGCCCTCGCGCTTGGTGAAGAGCAGGGCGGGACGGGCGTACTCCTCCGCGACGCGCGCGGCGACGATGCCCGCAAATCCCGCGTTCCAACCCGTCCCCGCGAGCATGATAACGTTGTCGTAGGGTCCCTCTTTTGCGATCTGCGCCGAAACGCGGCAATAGAGTTCGTCGCAGGCACGCTGGCGCTCCGCATTGTACCGTTCGAGCAGGGCGGCGAGCTGTTCGATCTCTTCCCCGTCCTCGCTCGTGAAGAGGGCGAGCGCGGCATGGGCGTGCCCCATCCGTCCCGCCGCGTTGATGCGGGGCGCGATCGTGAAGGCAAGCGACTGCGCGGAGACCTCCGCCTTGCCGAGAAGCGCCGCGATCGCGGGACGGGGCTCGCGTTCGATTCTGCGCAGACCCTCCGCGACGATATCGCGGTTTTCGCCCGTGAGAGGAACACTGTCCGCCACCGTGGAGATGGCGGCGAAATCCACGAGCGGGAGCGCCCTCTCCCCGATGAGCGCCTGTGCGAGCTTGAACGCCACGCCCGCGCCGCACAGATTGTCGTAAGGGTAGTCCCCTCCCAGCTTGGGATCGATGAGGATGCAGTCCGGCAGCTGCTCGGGCAATTCGTGGTGGTCGGTGACGATGACGTCCGCCCCCAACTCTTTGATATATTCGACCTCTTTGCGGCAGGATATGCCGCAGTCCACGGTGATGACGAGGTCGGGCAAAAATTCGTCGAAGATTCTGTCGATGGCGCCGACGGAAAGTCCGTACCCGTCCGCACGTTCGGGCACGAACACATAGGGCTCGATGCCGAACATGGCGAGCGCGCGGGAGAGGACGGCACACGCGCCGACGCCGTCCGCGTCGTAGTCTCCGAACACGGCGACCCTCAACTCCCCGTCTCTCGCCGCGGTGATGAGGTCGACCGCCTCCCGCATGCCCTTCAAAAGGAAGGGCGAGAGGAAGTTCTTCGCCCCGGGATGCAGGAATTTTTGCATCTTCTCCTCGGTATCCATGCCGCGCGCATACAGGATGCCCGTCACGGTCTCGGAGAGCCCGAGGCGATAGGAAAGCTCTTGTACGGTATGAAGTTGTTCGGGCGAAAATTCAAATTCGCGGACGAGTTTCTTCATGCTTTTTCCTTATCAAAAAGGGCGGGACGATGCCCGCCGCTTTGTTTGTTTTTTCAGCGGTCAGTTCTCGGATTCCGCTTTCTTCTTTTTGCCGACATACACGCGGTTCTTCGCCGCACGGCGCTTGTCGAGTTTCGCACGGATGGCTGCGAATACCGCAGGTCCGATGCCCAACGTCGAATAGACGGGGACAACGACGCCGATGAGCGCGGGGAGCACCAAATTCATCGTTCCGGGCGCACCGACGAGCCCGAGGATGAGGACGACCGCCGCAATGAGCCCCGCAAGGAGCAGCGTCTGTTTCCAAGTCGTGCTTCTCGTGCGGTCTGCGACCTCTTCGGCGGGAAGGGAAGCGAATTCGGGTTCCTTATAGTTGGTGCGAAGCGCGTGCCCGTAGAAGATCCACAGGACGGCGGAAGTGAACAGCGCGACCGCCGCGTACAGAAGGGGCGCAAACCCGAACACGGGGATTCGGCAGATGGCAAACAGCGCGAGCGTGAAGAACGCGTCATGCACGCCCGTCACGAGCCCCGCAACGCCGCAGCCCACGCCGAAGCGGAAGGTGATATAGGCAAGCGCAACGATGGCACCGACCGCAAGGGCGATCGCACCGCGCCATGCGGCGGGGTCGGGCTCGAAGCCCAAAAGGTTCGCCGTGTAGTAGGACACGGAGGCGTCCGCAAACGCATAGATGCCCGTCTCCTCCGCGGAGTTTTCACGGATATGCGCGTCGATCTTGTCCTTGACCGAGGCGAGCGTCTCTTCGTCGGCGCCGTGCAGCGTATAGCGCGCGACCAAGTAAGAATCGGGCGTGAGCAGGCTGCCGGAATCGGCGAATTCGGGAACGACCGCTTTCTCGTAAGAGATGTGTTCGGCGGTCAGGGTATCTTCCACAAAGGTTTGGAGCGTCTCGTCGTTGTTGCCGTCGGCTGCGGAGTTGATGCCTTGGTTGTACCGCACGTCGAGGATTTGACGGACGGGCTCGTCGGACGCATTGTTGAAGCCGAGCACGGCAAAGAGCACGATGCCCGCCACGATCACCACGCAGGAGATCGCAATGAAAATGGGAAGCAGTTTACGGAAATTGATTTTACTCATCGTCGGCGACCTCCTCGCGCTTGAAGTTGCAGAAATCACCGGGCTTTTTCGTGAATGTCATGAGCATCGCCCAATGGAAGCGGTTGACCGCGAGCGAGCAGAGACCGGACAAGACGGCGGCAAGCCCGAGCGTGAACGCGAACACAGAGAGCTGGGTAAGCGCAATGAAATAGGTGACGAAGCCGAAGAGCGCGACCGCGATATGCAGGTCGAAGATGAGCCAGAAGCACTTCTTGTACCCCGTCTTGACGGAGGACGCGATCGTCTTGCCGAGCGCAAACTCCTTGCGCGCGCTCTCATAGGAGATGACATTGCAGACGGAGAGCAGCAGCCCGCCGAGCGCGATGGCAACCACCGTCCAGACGCTCAGATTGAGGAAGGGAATCGCCCAGACGAGCACGATCATGGGCAACACATAGATGAGGAAGGAATAGAGGTGCGCGATCGCAAGTCCGTGGTAGCGCACGAAGAAGAACACCATCATGCCGACAAAGAGCACGGCGAACGCGATGTAGAGCAGGGTGAGCGCAAGGTCGCCGAACTGCGCCTTCTCGAAGGTGAAGTCCCCCACCGTGAAGGAGAGAGAATTGTCGGCGTTGCGGATGGCGGTATTCAGGGAAGCCGCGACGGCGCGCGCCTCGAAGGGAGAAAACGCCGTCATCGTGGAGCCGCCCGATTTGCCGAACTGCACGGTGCGGGAGGTGATCGTCTCGCTCGTAGAGACGGAGGCGACCGTCTCTTCCCCGATCTTGAACACGAGGGTGACCGCGGAGCTGGCTGCTTCCGCAGTGTGCTCCTGCAACCATTGCTGCCCCTTGTCGGTGAAATCGACGTTGACGACCGCAGCCGAGCCCACGATGTAGGGCGAGACGCCGCTCACATAGTCGGAGATCGTCTCGTCCTCATAGACGCCGTTCACTTCCTTCTTTCCGTAGGAAATGGGCGTTGCGTCGGTCTCGGACGAGCCCGCGCTCACGGTAAATTCTCCGATGCGGCGGACGCTGTTGAACACGGTGAGAAGTTCGCTGTTGTCCTGGCGCGCTCTCACGGAGGGCAGGTACACGCGCACGGCGTACTCGTTGATGAGGTCGACGCGGGCGTTTGCCATTTCCAGCCGCTCGATGCGCGTTTTGAGCTGGGAGACGGCGTTGTCGAAATCCGCGAGGAAATCCTCGGTCGGCGTAAACGTTCCGTCCGTCGCCTTCTCGACGAGGTCGCTCTCGAAATAGAGCGAGCCCACGCGGTTCCCGTACTGCTTTTCGTACTCCTCTCTCTGCTCGTCGTTGTTCTCATAGGCGGCGAGGTTCGCGGCGTATTCGCTCTCCGAAAGGACGCCGGCGGGATAGTAGACGGCGACAAATCCGCCGCCGCGGTAATAGTTTTCCTTATCCTCGGCTTTGCCTTCCGCAAAGTCCGTTCCGTCGTCGTCGAAGGTCAACCCGCCGTACTGCGCGTCCTTATCCGTCATGGATACGATATTGTTGTACCTCGACGCGCCCGCCTGACCGTGCGTGAACATCGCCGAGCACATGAATATGACGCCGGCGATGAGTATCGTGATCAAGGTGAGACAAATTGCCGATTTTACCTTGTTCATTGGCTCCTCCTGTATGCGAAGCGGCAACTTGCGTGACCGCTCGGTAACTCACTATTTCATAATTATATAGGAAATGCGGTTTTTCGTCAAGCCGAAATGCGCCGCTTGATGAATTTTCTTCTCTTTTTTCCGTCAATTTTCCGAAGATTTTCTCATCGCGAGCACATGCATCGCACATTCGATGCGTTTTTTCATCATGGCGCACGTCATCTCGTAGGGTTTGTTGATGTCGCCCGTGAAATGATAGTTGTTCGCGCTGCACCCGCCCGAGCAGATATATTTGGCGAAGCAATCCCCGCATTTCTCCCGCGTGAAGAGACTGCTCGCGGCAAATTTATCCCGAATCGTTTCGTCGAGGACGCCCTCGAATACGTTGCCCATGCAAAAATCCTTGTCGCCCGCAAATTGATGGCAGGGATAGATATCGCCGCAGGGAACGACGGAAAAATACTCGTTTCCCGCGCCGCATGCGGACACGCGCTTTGCGAGGCAGGGTCCGCCTTCGAGATCGATCTGAAAATGGAAGAAGAGAAATCCCCTTCCCTCCCGTTCGCGCTTTACATACTCGTCGCAGAGTGTCTCGTACTCCCGCTCGATGACGGGCAGATGTTCCTCTTTGATCTGCAAATCGTCGAGATCGGTGACGACGGGCTCCATGGAGATGCTGTCGAAGCCGTTGTCGGCGAGGAAGAGCACGTCCTTGGAAAAATCGAGATTGTTCGCCGTGAAGGTGCCGCGGACATAGTAATGCTTGTCCCCTCTCGCTTTGACGAATTTCTTGATCTTCCCGATCACCGCGTCGAAACTTCCCTTGCCGCTGACCGTCTTTCTCACGGCGTCGTGCACTTCCTTTCTCCCGTCGAGGGACAAAACGACGTTCTCCATCTCCTCGTTGAAAAATTCGATGGTCTCGTCGTCCAAAAGCAGTCCGTTCGTCGTCGTCGTAAAGAGAAATTTCTTGCCGAGCTTCGCCGCCTCGCGCTTTGCGTAGTACACCGTCTCTTTGACGACGCCGAGATTCATGAGCGGCTCGCCGCCGAAGAAATCCACTTCGAGCACCTGTCTCGTTCCGCTGTTGCGAAGAAGGAAGTCGATCGCCGCCTTCGCCGTCTCAAAGCTCATCACCTCGCGCGCGGAATGATAGGCGCCCTCGTCCGCAAAGCAGTAGCGGCAGCGCAGGTTGCAGTCGTGCGAGACATGCAGGCAAAGCGCCTTGATGTCGTGCGACTTGACGGGACGCACCGCCGTCTCGGGCGCGTCCAAAAGCCCCGCGTCGCGGAGGGCGCGGATGCCGGAGACTGCGGAGGACAGCTCGCCGCTGCCGATGCAAACGGGCTCTCCCGAAAGAAGTTTCGCCGTCGCCTCGTCGCATTCGTGCAGACTCCCGCTCCCCACGTCATAGATATAGTATTTCTCGTGATAGGAAAAGACGTGTCTCATATAAAAAATACGGGAAAAAGCGACGCCCGCGCGCCGCTTTCCGCACCGTTACGGTTATTTCACTTCTTCGATCTTCTGCTCGCGGGTGACTCTCTCGCAGGACTGGTTGCCCACGGTGCAGCTCGTCTTGCAAGCGGATTGGCAGGTGCTTCTGCACTCGCCGCAGCCCGTAACTTTCTTTTCGGTCGGTTTTGCAATCGTTTTGATCATGACGGTTCTCCAAAATGTTTTTCTCTATTATACTACACTTCGCATCAAATGACAAGCATTTTATCCCTCTTTGCGCAATTTTACGCCGCAAAGCGCGCCGACGGCGGCGATTGCCGCACAGAACAGGAGCTCGAGCGGGAAAAATACGGTGAGATGAAACCCTCCGCCGATCGCCGCAAAGAGCAGCATGCTGACGATGCAGCCGACCGCACCCGCCGCCGCGCCCTTCAAAAGCGCCTTGCCCTTATGGATGAAGAGCAGGGGGAAGAGCAGGCTCCCCACGCCTTTGAGGACCCAATTCGTCGCCGTCACCACGCTCTCGGGCGGCGCATAGGCTTTGACGAGCGCCGCGAACACCGCCGCCGCCAAAAGATAGAAAACGGCTCCCGCGACCGCCGCGAGCGCAACTTCCTTGACCGCACTTTTCCAACCTTCCATACAAAAAACCTCCGCTATCCTTACGGTATGCGGAGGTCTGTCCGGATATTCTCGATCTTATTCGTCGCGGGGCGCATCGGTCGCGGATTCAACGGGAGTCTCGACAGGCTCCGCGGGAGCTTCTGCGGGCGTCTCGGCGACCGGCTCCGCAGGGGCTTCTGCCGGCGTCTCGCCCTCGGCGGGAGCCTCTTTGGCAGCCTTCTTTGCCGCCTCCGCTTCCTCGCGCGCGATCTGCGTCGGACCCTTTGCGTCCGTCTGATAGATATACTCCTTGTCCAACTTGAAGTAGGACTTGCCCGATTGCTCGCTGCCCGTCTCCATGATGACGGTGTTGTCGTCGCAGACTTCGACAACGATTCCGCACAGTCCGCCCACCGTCTTGATCTTATGACCGGGACGGATGGCTTCGATCTGCTCCACATATTCCTTCTGCTGTTTTTTGTTCTTTCTGTTCGAGAACACGAACCACGCGATGAACGCCACCACGACGACGGCGAGGATGACCCAAGTCACCCAACCCATATTTCCTCCCGTCGTTGTCGTTGTTTCGGAACCTTCTTCTGCCAATAACAAGAACCAATTCATAACCAAATTCTCCTTTTTTTCTCAATGATATTGTACCCTATCCGGAAAATTTTGGCAAGCGTTTTCCCGCTTTATTTTCCTTTTCGCGAGAATTTCATGTCGGAACTTCCTGTTTTTTGTAGAATTCGGCGGCAAACTCGCGCACATAGCCGCCCAAAATGCTCTCCCGCAGCCCGCGCATGAGGCGGTGAAGATAGGCAATGTTGTGCAAGGAGAGGAGAATCGCCCCCGTCATCTCGCCCACGTTGACGAGGTGTCTGAGATACGCCTTGGTGTAGTGTTTGCACGTGTAGCAGCCGCATTCGGGGTCGAGGGGCGTGAAGTCCTCGCGGAACTTCCCGTTGCGGACGACGACCTTCCCGCGCGAGGTGAGCGCCGTGCCGTTGCGCGCGACGCGGGTCGCCAGAACGCAGTCGAACATGTCCACGCCGCGCAGGACGCCCTCGACGAGGCAGTCCGGCGAGCCGACGCCCATGAGATAGCGCGGCACGTGTTCGGGGAGACGGGGCTGCAAAAAGTCGAGAATCTCATACATGAGCGGTTTGGGCTCTCCCACGGACAGTCCCCCGATGGCAATGCCGTGACGGACAAAGGGCATGCACCGCGCGAGGCTCTCTTCGCGCAGATCCTTGAAGAGGTTGCCCTGCACGATGGGAAAGAGCGCCTGTTCCTCCTTTTCATGCACGGCGGCGCACCGTTCGAGCCACCGTCCCGTGCGCTCCATGGCGGCTTTCGCCTGCTCGTGGGAGAAGCCGTATTCCGAGCACTGGTCGAACGCCATGATGATGTCCGAGCCGAGATTGTGCTGGATCTCCATCGCCCTCTCGGGCGTGAAGGTGTGATAGCTCCCGTCTACATGGGAGGAAAACGTCACCCCGTCATCCGTGATCTTGTTGAGTTTCGCAAGGGAAAATACCTGAAACCCGCCGCTGTCCGTGAGGATGGGGCGGTGCCAATTCATGAACGCATGCAGTCCCCCCGCGCGGGCGATGAGCTCGTCCCCGGGACGCATAAAGAGGTGATAGGTGTTGGATAAAATGATCTGCGAGCCGATCTCTTCGAGGTCGCGGGGAAGCAACCCCTTGACGGTCGCCTGCGTGCCGACGGGCATATAGACGGGCGTCTCGATATCTCCGTGCGGGGTGTGGAACACGCCCGCCCGCGCGCCCGTTTCGGGGTCTGTTTTAATGAGTTCGAATGAAAATTTTTCCATGGTCTGTTTTGTCAAAGAGATGCGCCGTTTATAAGAACAGGTATGCGTCCCCAAACCTTATGGGAGACAGGATTGCCTGTTTTTAGAAACGAGCAAGACAAGGAGAACGCGTAAGCGACGACGGGAGCGTACTATGACGTACGTGACCGAGGAGCGCGCAAGTTTGACACAATATTGCGAAGTTTATAAGAACAGGCATGCGTCGCCGAAAGAAAAGAAACGATATTTCTCCTCGACCGCCACTTTGTAGATTTCGAGGACTTCCTCCCGCGAGCAGAGGCAGGACACAAGCATGAGCAGCGTGCTCTGGGGAAGGTGGAAATTGGTGATGAGCGCATCCACGCACTTCATGCGGTAGGGCGGGTACAAAAAGATGCTCGTTTCCCCGCTTCCCGCATGAATCGTGCCACCCATGTCCGCAACGGACTCGAGCGTGCGCACCGAAGTCGTCCCCACACAGATCACCCTTCTGCCCTCCTGCTTGGCGCGGTTGACGGCGGCGGCTGCCTCCTCGGAGACCTCGTAAAATTCGCTGTGCATGACGTGTTTTTCCACGTCCTCTTCTTTGACGGGTCGGAAGGTCCCGAGCCCGACATGGAGCAGAACTTCGACGATCTCCACCCCCATGCCGCGAATCTTCTCCAAAAGTCCGTTCGTAAAGTGCAGTCCCGCGGTGGGCGCCGCCGCGGAGCCGTTCTCCTTGGAGTACACCGTCTGGTAGCGTTCGGGGTCTTGCAGCTTTTCGTGGATATAGGGCGGCAACGGCACGGTGCCGACGCGCGAGAGCACGTCCTCGAAGGCGCCCTCGAAGAAGAACTTCACCCGCCGTTCGCCGCTCTCGGTCACGGAGAGGATCTCGAGGGAGAGCTCCCCGTTCACGGTGAGCCGCTTCCCCGGTCTGCACTTCTTCCCGGGCTTTACGAGGGTCTCCCACTCGTCGATTGCGAGCCGTTTGAGGAGCAACAGTTCCACCTTTGCGCCCTTTTCGGTATAGGCAAAGAGACGCGCGGGCAGCACCCGCGTGCGGTTGACGACGAGCACATCCCCCGCTCTGAGATAGTCCGTGATGTCGCGGAAGATGCGGTGCTCGATGGTTTTGGTGTCCCTGCGGTAGACTAAGAGCCGCGAAGAATCCCGCGGCTCCGCAGGGGTCTGCGCGATGAGCTCCTCGGGCAGATCGTAGTTAAAATCCGAAGTTTTCATCGTGAATTCTATCTTCTTGTAATGCGGCAGTTCGGGGGGATGGGCACATGTCCGGTCTCGGCATCCTTGGGAAGAATGAGTTCGCGGATGCCGGGATTCGCGGAAAGGAGCTCATGGAGCCACCCGGTCCAATTGTAGTTGCCGCCGCAAACGTCCCACGACGAGTTTTTCCATGCCCTGATGCTCACCCTTTTGAGGGTAGCGGGGGCGTTGATGCGGGGCATCGGATCATGGTAGTAATCCGACGACGCCGTCAGATCGACGCTCTCGAGGGCGGAACATCCTTCCAAGATGTCTTCCGAGAGTTCCGCGCCGTCAGGAAAGACGACGCTTTTCAGGGAAGTGCACTGCGAAAATGCTTTTGGTCCGATCGACTTCATGCTGCCCGAAAAGACGACGCTTTTCAGAGAAGTGCAGCCGTAGAATGCACCATAGGAAATGTCCGTCATGCCTTTGGGAAGGACGACGTGCTCAAGTGAAGTACAGGAAGCAAATGCGCTCGGTCCGATGCCCGTCATGCCGTCCGGAATGACGACGCTCCGAAGAGAACTGCAACCGCGGAACGCGCTCGCGCAGATCGTTTGCAACCCCTCCGGAAGGGTAACGGCCCTCATGTTTTCACAGCCGCAGAATGCACTGTCCCCGATTCGTTTCACGCCGCGCGGGATCGTGACGCCCGTAAGCCGCGCATTTGCGAAAAACGCGCTCATGCCGATCGCCTCGATGGCGGCTCCGTCCACAGCGCTCGGGATGACGAGATCTCCGCCCTCTCCCCAGCCGTTTATGAGAACGTGGTTTTTTACTTGGATCGCCATGCTTTTCCCCTTTTCGTTTTAATCGTCCGTATCGAACACGGAAAGTTGCCGCCGTACGCTCTCGGGCATTCTGACCCCCATGTGCTCATAACCGCCTTTCAGACACACCCTGCCGCGCGGCGTGCGGGCGATGAACCCGAGCTGCAAAAGGTAGGGCTCGTAGATGTCCTCTATGGTCCCGACGTCCTCGTTGATGGTCGCGGCGAGCGTATCGAGCCCCGCGGGTCCGCCGTTGAATTTCTCGATCAGCGCGCGCAGGAGGTTGCGGTCGGTCTCGTCGAGCCCGAGTTCGTCGATCTCCATGCGGGCAAGCGCCTTCATGGCGTCCCCGCGGGAGACGGCGGAGGAACCGAGCACGACGGAAAAATCCCGCACGCGCTTCAAGAGCCGGTTTGCGATGCGCGGCGTGCCGCGCGAGCGCCGTGCGATCTCGAACGCCCCGTCCTCCTCGATGGAGATGCCGAGGGTGCGCGCCGATCTGGTGACGATGCGTTGGAGCTCTTCGGGAGAATACATATCGAGACGGCACATGATGCCGAAGCGGTCCCGAAGCGGCGAGGAGAGCATCCCCGCGCGCGTCGTCGCCCCGATGAGGGTGAACCTGCGCAGGGAAAAACGGATATTGCGCGCGGACGGACCCTTCCCCACGATGATGTCGAGGGCATAATCCTCCATCGCGGAATACAAGATCTCCTCCACCTGATGGTTGAGGCGGTGAATCTCGTCGATGAAGAGGATATCCCCCTCGTTGAGATTGGTAAGGATGGCGGCGAGGTCTCCCGCGCGCTCGATGGCGGGTCCGCTCGTCACCTTGATCTGCGTCCCCATCGTGTTCGCGATGATGTGCGCGAGCGTTGTCTTGCCGAGCCCGGGGGGACCGTACAAAAGGACGTGGTCGAGCGCCTCGCCGCGCTGTTTTGCCGCGGCGATGTAGACCGCAAGGTTTTCCTTGACCTTTTCCTGCCCAACGTACTCCTCCATCGTCTTGGGACGGAGGATATTTTCCTCGATGTCGAGCTCGCTCTTGTTGCCGGAGAGCAGTCTGCCCTCCTCTAAGTCGTCGTCAAACATGGTTCTTCCTCAAATAAACGTGATGTGGATGCGCCTGAAGTCCTCTTTTTGAAAGTACAGCTCGAGGTCCCCTTCGAACCTTTTCGGCAAAACGACTTCGCGAAGGCTCGGAAGTCCCCCGCCGAACTCCTTGTAGGAGAGCGACGTCACCGTGGAGGGGAGCACGATGCGCGTGAGCTTTTCGCAGCCGTATATCGCCTTCCAGAGGCTCCGAAGCCCCTCCGCAAAGACGAGCTCTTTGACCGCCGTGCCGTAGAGCGATTTCTCGCCGACCTTCTGCAATGTGGAGGGGAGCACGATGCGGGAGAGGTTTTTGCAGCCCGAAAATGCCGCCCAGTCGATGATCTCGCACCCTTCGGGCAAAACGATCTCTTCGAGCGAGAGGCAATCTTCGAAGGTGCCGCCGATCTCCATGCCCGTACTCAGATTTTGGAGCGCCGAACCGAGCCGAACCGTTTTCAATGCCTTGCAGTTGCAGAACATCTCCGTGGGGAGCTCCTTGGGACCGCCGCCCGTAAAGACGGCGCTTTCGAGGGAAGAGCAGTCCATGAACGCCGAACTTCCGACCGTTTGCAGGCTCGCGGGAAAGACGAGCGATCTGAGCGCCGTGCATTCGCGGAACGCACAGTCCCCGATGCGTTGAAGCCCCTCGGAAAAGACGACCTCTTCAAGCGTCCCGTTGCCGAAGAAGGCAAAGTCGTCGATCTCTCTTACGCTCGGCGGAAGGATGAGGCGGGTACAGTCCTCCTCGACTTCCATGCCGTCCACCTTGACGGTCCCTTCCTTGACGGTGAACTCCTTCATCATATCCCCCTCAGAGCCGTTGCGATGATCTCCTCGACGGACTTCGCCCCTTGCGCCTTTGCGCGGGAGACCGCCTGCGCGCTCTCCTGCCGTGTGAATCCGAGCCCCATGAGCGCGGAAACTGCGTCCTCATCCTCGGACATGGGTGCCGCCGATACTCTCCCGCCCACCGATTCCGAGCCGAGGAGCTCGTCCGCGGAGATCTTGCCGTGCAGCTCCAAAATGATGCGTTCGGCAACCTTTTTGCCCACGCCCTTTGCCGCGGAGAGCCGCTTTGCATCCGCCGTTGCGATCGCCTCGGAGACATCTGCGGGGCGCATGGAGGAGAGGATGCTCATGGCGACTTTCGCCCCCACGCCCTGCACGGAGGTGAGCCGCAAAAAGAGCTCCTTTTCGCGAAGGTCCGCAAAGCCGAAGAGGGTGATGTCGTCCTCCGAAACGCGCAGATAGGTAAAGACTTCGCCCTCCTCGCCGCTCTTGACGCTCGCAAGGCGGGAAAACGCCGCACCGGAGCACACGATCTCGTAGCCGACGCCGCCGACTTCCAAAAGCACGCTCTCGGGAGCCACATGTTTCACTTTTCCTTTCAGATACCCGATCATATATCCTCTTTCCGCGCTCTATCGCGGTGAATTTAGTTCGTATCTTTTGTATTTTTGCCTCGGCGAAAAGATTTGCGCACGCAAAGATTTTCGCCGAAACTCTTAAATTTTGTGCGCGAGCAAAACCACGCTTTTGCGCTGCGCGACACAATTTGCGCCCCACGGGACGCACACTGTCCGATGAAACGACTAATCGGAGCCAAGCCTATTGAGGCGTAAACGCCCATTCGCTCGCGCATATTTATTTTGCGAATGCAAAAGAAATCGCGCGAAACCTCTTAAATTTTGTGCGCGAGCAAAACCACGCTTTTGCGCTGCGCGACACAATTTGCGCCCCACGGGACGCACACTGTCCGTTGAAACGACTAATCGGAGCCAAGTTCGTTAAGGCGCAGAAGTAAATTCGCTCGACGAAAAGATTTGCGCACGCAAAGATTTTCGCCGAAATCTTATTTGATTCCAAACATCCCCGAAAATCTGCTCGTGAACGCATGGCAGAGCGCGACGGCGAGGGCATCCGCGGCGTCGTCGGGACGAGGAATCCTTTTGAGGCGCAGATGCGAGGCGACCACCCTCTGCATCTGCCCTTTATCCGCGCCGCCGTAGCCCGTGAGCGCCTGTTTGATCTGATTGGGCGTATATTCGAAGATTCTGCCGCAGCGCTTGTTGCAGGTGAGCAGAATGACCCCGCGCGCATGCGCGACGGCGATACCCGTCGTGATATTTTTGGAGAAGAACAGCTCCTCCATTGCCGCTTCTTCGGGATGAAATTTGTCGAACAGCGCATTGACGCCCTCTTCGAGCATGCACAGCCGCACGGGGAAGCTCTCCGAGGCGGGAGTCTTGACCGCACCATAGTCCACGCAGGTGCAATTTCCCCTTGCGTCCTTTTCGATGACGCCGTACCCCATCGTGCCGTAGCCGGGGTCCAGCCCAAGAATGACCATATTTTTATTGTACCCGAAATCCCCTCTCTTGTCAAGGAAAACCCATGAAAAAAGGACGGCGTCTGCCGTCCTTCTTTGTTTTTCGCTTACTCGGCGACGGTGACTGCGAGCTTCCAAGCCGCCGTCTCTTCGTCGTAGCTCGTCGTGACCGTATAGGTCGTATCGCCGACCTGCACGGTGAATGTGCCGTTGAGGTAGTCCGCCTCCGTCACGGTATATTCCGGATAGGTGGAGAGGTACGTGTTGCGCTGCGTATCGTACTCGAAGTGACGTACGGAGCCGAAGGCGAACATGTGCGCCTCTTCATCTCCCGCCGTGTAGGTGATGACGTTGACGGTCAGCCTGTCATACGGCGCCTGCGTTTCATGCGCTGTATCGAATTCTACCGACACCATGCCCGTCATGTTGTTCCCGTCGCGCTTCTCCTCCATCGTAATAATGTCGGTATCCGCATTGTAGGAGATG
Organism: uncultured Clostridia bacterium; assembly: GCA_947625385.1. GTDB lineage: Bacteria > Bacillota > Clostridia > Christensenellales > Borkfalkiaceae > Gallimonas. The sequence goes on along the minus strand of CANQOB010000006.1, from coordinate 46,883 downwards.
GTATAGAGCACGCCGATGACGCCATAGCCGTTCTGCCGCTGTCCTTCGGCGTAGACCGTATGCGTTCCGTTCTTGTTCGTGCGCTCGGCGAGGACGGTGAAGCGGTCCCACGGGTCGAGACCGTAGTAGTTATAGTTCTCGACCATGTGAATCTTCTCGATCTTGTCGCCTGCGAAGTCCGCAAGGATACGGTAGGAACTTCTGTTGTAGCTCGTACCCTCTTCTACATTGTAGACATACCGCTGGTCGATCATGGAGTACGTCGCGCTCAGCGTGTCGCCCTCGAGATCGACGGTGACGGTGTACTTGCCCTTTGCGATGTCCGTGCCGTCATAGACAAAGACGATCGTGAGCTTGCCGTCCGCATAGTCGTAGGATTCGGGCACGATGCGCGCATCCTCGCTGCGGTCGTTCACATAGACCCCGCGCACGGAACGGGATTCGTAGGCGTCGTCCTCGATGTCGCGGGTAATGAGGAGCTCGAAGTAGAACATGACGCCATCGTCAAGCTGCACGCCGTGCTGGGTGTTGCCCTTCATGAGGTTGGAGGCGCGGAAGTACTTATGACCACCATATTGGATGATGTCGTCCGTGCGCACGAGCTCGACATAGCTCACTTCGTCGTTAGCGCTGCGGCGAATGACCTTGACGCTGCCGTCCTCTTCGATAAAGTACATCGCCTGCGGCTCGGAGGTGCCGTCCTCTCCGATGAAGGAGACGCGTCCCTCGGAGAAGTGCAGATACTTCCCTGCCGAGAAGGAGTAGAAGTCGTACCCGTCGAGGTCGTCTGCATGCGCCGAGCGCAGCGTCGCGCCGTTGCGGAATGCGAGAGGCCACGTCCCGTCCTTCCAGAAGGCAACGAGGGTCTCCACATCCTTGACGTACACAAGCGCGTTGATGATGCTGTTGTCGACGGGTTCGCCGAGATAGTAGCTCTGGAAGGCATTCTCGCCGATCGAGACCGCCGCCAGCTCCTCCGCCGTCATCGCGGACAGATCCAAGCTCACGGGCAGCCCCTGCCGCACGGAGAACGCATTGACGCCGATGCTTTGAAGGGCGCTGCCGAACACGAAGGAGGAGACCGTATAGTCGCCGCAGAAGGCGTAATCGCCGACGCTCACCGCATTCGGGAAGGAGAATGCGCTCACGGAATGGTAGATGCCGTACTCGCCGAAGTCGAAGAACTCCTGGCGGAACGCATAGTCCCCGATCTCCCTGACGTTGGGTCCCGAGATGAGACTTGCGCCGAGGTTGACAAAGTGGAAGGCGTGTGCGTCGATGACCTCGACCTTGTTGAGGTCCATCGTCCCGGGCGCGCTGATATAGTCGCCGTAAGGGAAGGAATTGCGCGTGATGCGCTTGACCTCGTCGGGGAACTTGGAAATGGAGCCGTTGCCCGTGTAGGCGAGCAGCGTGCCGTCGCCGCCCTCCTCGACGATGAAATCGCGCTCGTCGAGCTCGAAGGAGCCGTGCTCGAAGTCGAGGTCGAAGTACAATATGCTGCCGTCCTCGAGCGTCAGGCTCGCGATGCTGCGCCTCTCGGTGAGGAAGGAATATGCGCCGTCGTAGCGCTTGCCCGCATGGTCGATATAGTAGGCGTTGAAGTAGTCGTCGAGGTAGAGCACCGACCAGTCGTCGCCGACGAGATATCCCGCCGCGTCTCCGTCATTGGCATAGACGAAGGTATAGACGTAATCTCCCGAATTTGCGGTCAGAAGGAACAAGCCGAATTTGAAGGTCGTCTCGTTGTCGTCCTTGCCCGTAAAGATGTAGGAGCCCCATTCGCCGTCCACGCGTTCCACCGTCCCCTCGATCTCTTCGCCGCTCCGCGTGAGGGTGGCATTGCCGTAGCCGTCGAGAAGAAGGGTATTGTTGGTGATGTCCCCGCCCACGGTCTCCACATAGAGCCCGGAATCCGTCGTGCGCAGTCTTGCGTATTCGACGCCGTCCTTTTCGATGATGTCGAAGAAGAACTGGTCGGAGACCTCGTTGTTTTCGTCATACGCCTCGAAGAGGAGCATGGTGCCCGTGCCCTCTTCATCGAACACGAAGTCTCGCTCCTCGGCATAGAAGCTGTCGTTCACATAGGTGCCGCGCATCACGGTGCCGACATAGACGCGCATGCCGTTATCATAGACGGCGTCTGCGATGGCAATGGTGTTGTAGGAGACATAGCCGTCCGACTTGATGAAGCCCATGCCGTCCTCGGTCTTGATATCTGCCGTGGCGGCGGGCATCCTCTCGAAGAAGAACCCCAAGGGCACGAAGAGGTAGGTCTCGCCGTCCATGACATAGGTGAGTTCGTTCGTGTGGAACGCCGCGACGTCCACCTTGTCCTCGTTCCCCTCCTCATCCGTGAAGGTGAAGGTGTAGAGGGTGAGGTCGTATTCGAACCCGACCAGCGAGAGCATGGTGGCGGAATTTGCCAACGTGCCCGTCTCCTCGTAGGTGCCGCGCCGCTCGGCGACGTTGGGCTCGGAGAGGATGACGTGCCCGTCCCCGTCGAGTTCGAAGGCATATTGGGCGATTCCGACGCCTCCCGAAGTGAGGCTGGCGGCATAGTACACGCCCGCATCCTTCTCGGCGAACACAAAGGTGTTGTTCGCCGTGTCGACGATGATGTAGTGCTCCTCCGCCTGCCCGATGGTGAGCCCGTCGTCGTTCACATATTCCTTTGCATAGGTCGCATACACGAGCACGGTCTTGCCGTCCCCGACGTCGCGCAACGCATAGGGATATTGCGTCTCTTCGCCGCCGACCGTCAGCGTCAGCGTGCCGAACCCGTCCGTCGACATCGTTGTATTCGTCAAGGAGTCGGTCGCGGTGAGCGTGCCGTCATACAGCACGAAGGTGTGGTCGCTCTCCGAGAGCTTCAAGCGCAGGTTCTCCGTCGAGACGCCCGTGTAATATTCGAAGGTCTCGCGGAAGGTCTCCTGCATGACGAACGTAAAGGCATTGTCTATCCCCTCGATCGGGGTGGTCTCGCCCGCCCAGAAGGTATATCCGTCGTCGGGCATGTAGCCAAGGTAATATTTCCCGTCGTCCGTCTTATAGAAGTAGATTTCCAGCTCGGGTCTGTCGAGATAGGAGGCAGAGGTCAGCGTGTAGAACGTCGGCTCTTCGATGCGCGTGTAGGTGACGCTGCCGTCCTCTTCGATGCGGTAGGTAAAGTATGCCGTCGTGCCGTCGGGCAAATCGAAGCGGTAGAAGCCCGATCTCCACACGGCGTACTGTTCGCCGGTCTCGAAGTCGTCGTCCTCCTCGCCGAGCGTGTCGCGGTGGGCGGTGATCTCCACTTCCTCGTCGCTTTCGCTCTTTTGGTAGTAGGCGGCGCCGCTTTCGTCGAGGCGGAACACCTCTCCCGTCTCTTCGTCGGTGATGATCTGCTCCTCCGCGGGCTCCTCGGCGCCGGAGAGGACATCCACCGTCATCGTGACCTCGTTGAGCGTGAAGCGCATCGTCGCGATGGTCGGCGTCTGCGAAGAGGAGGTAAAGGTGTACACGCCGTCCGCATGCGTCGCCACGCCGGCTTCGATGGGCTCATAGAGTGCAACGATCTCTCTGCCGTCCGTTGCGGACCAGATCGGCGCGTCGTCCCGCCGTCCGTAGATATAGATCTCGGTCGCATCGCCGCGCACGTCCAAAAAGAGCACTTCCGTGAAGGGAATCTTCGACTTGTAGAAGTATTCTTCCATTACGCTCGTCCCGAAGATAGAGAGGTCGTCCGCGGCAACGGTGTACCGCTTGGGCGCGGATGCCATCTCGGCATACGTCCTGTACGACATATCGAAGGAGTACAGCGTGACCTCCCCCGTCTCGGAATCGGTGTATTCTATCCAATCCAGCATGGTCGCCGAAGTGTAGGCGCCCATGCCGTCGAGACCGTAGCCGTAGACGACCTCACTGCGAATCACATAGGTGCCCGTCCAATGGAGATCGGCGTAGGTGCAGTTGGTCTCGTCATAGGTTGCGCCGAGGTCCAACAGCGCGTTGCCGAAGCCGTCCAAAATGAGGGAGGCGTTGGAGGCGTTGATGCCCGCGCAGAAACCCGCGGCTCTGCCGCCCGCAATGGGGACGCCCACGAGGTAGTCGCCCTCGCCGAGCATGCCGTCGTATGCGAACCAAGTCCCCGCGAGCGGTCTGTTGTCGAGGGCGGGAAGCCCGTCGGCAAAGGTGAGCTCGACGGTGTAGCTGTCGCCGTCGGGGAACTCGATGGTATAGTATTCCGCGCCCGCCCAAAGTTCGTCGGTATAGCGGTAGTATCTGCCCACCGAGCCGTTGTAATGTCCGAAGAACTCGCGCTCGTACTCATCGGAGGAGTCGGCGAGCGTGGGGTCGTAGTACTCGGTCACATAGCCGAACCCGTCAAAGACGAGCACCGTGTAGTCGTAGCCGTAGGGGTCGCTCTTGTCCTCAAGACGGGCAAACGCGCCCTCTTCGTGCTCGCTCTCGGTGCGGAACGCGGGATGCGGCACATCGTGCGCATCGTACAGCACGTCGAGCGTGAATTCGACGGAATCGCCGCCGTCCGCGGGGGTGAAGGTGTAGCGCCCCGTCTCCTCGGAGACCGTGAGCTTGCCGCTCGCCGCCGAAGAGGAACCCGCGGGGGTGTACTCCGCCTCGCCGTGATAGAGGAAGCGAAGCTTGGCGGCCCCGCCGAAGAAATCGACGTAATCCTTCTCCGTCGTGTCGTTGTAGAAGTAGAAAGTTTCGCTCATGGCGACGCCGCCGAGCACCTCTTTGCCGCCGTTTTCAAAGCGGAAAACGCCCGTCGTGCGGTCAAAGGAGCCCATGCGTTCGAGAGCGCCGCGGCGCAAAAACGCCGTGTCCCCGTCCACGAACAGATGATCGTCGCCGCCGAAGATGTCCGTCTTGCCGAAGCTGATGTCGCCGCGCACCGTCATCGCACCCGAGACCGTGAGCGTATCCCCCGCGCGCAGCGTATCTCCCTCCGCCGTCGTCCACGAGAACACGAACACATCGGCGGGCACCATGCCCGAGAGCGAAGTCGTTTCAAACGAGGGAATCACGTACTCCGCCCCATACCAGAGTGTCAAGAAGTCGCGCGCCTCGTTCACGCCGTTGCCGCCCACGGTGAAGGTCACGGTATAGCGGCGGCGCGCCGCAAACACGGTAAAGGTCTCGCCCTTATCCAGTCTTTCGGAGGAGAACTTGCTCCCCTCGTGGCGGGCGTCCGTCTCGAAGCCCTCGGGCGCCTGATAGGTGAACCGTTCGCCGTAAAATCCCCTCTCGGTCGTCGTAGAGGGCTCGCCGTACGTCTCGCCGTCCTTCTCCTGCAAGGACACGGTGAGGGTGTACGCCACCGTATATTTCGCGCGCAGGGTGAGATTCTCCGCGGGCATCGCCGCGCCCTCCGCGAGTTTCGTGCCGTCCGCATAGTACCAACCGTCGAACACGATCTCGGAGTCTCCCGAAGCGGGGTCGACCTCGGCGAGCGCGCCCGCAATGGAAGTGCCGGGGAGCACGTCGCGCACCCTCGTGGTCTGTGCGCCCACCCGTCCGTCGCGGATGCCGTAGGTGACCGTCAGCGTATAGCTCTGCGCGCCGGTCTCCTGCCAGATCGCATAGAAGGTGAGATTATGGTCGGGGAATACCATGGGCACCGACGTAAGAGTGCCGTTCTTCGTCGACGACCATTCCGAGAAGGAAAACCCCTCGCGGGTGGGATCCTGCGGCGGGACGAGCACGTCCCCGGGTTTTCCCGTCAGAACGCGCAACGTGTTGCCCGCAAAGTTCCCCCCGTTGGCGTCGAAGGTGACCGCGACCTCTCCTTCGGGAATCCAACAGGCATAATAGGTTTGGCTCTCCTCGGGAATCTTTTCGGGAACGCCGACGGGGTCGCCGTCCTTTTCCGACGCCCAGCCGATGAAGTTGAAGCCGCCCCGCGCGGGGTCTTGGGGAACTTTGAGTTCCTCCCCCGCATTCCCTTCGACGCTCACGCTCTGTTTCCCGCCCTCGAATTCGCCGCCGTTGGCGTCGAACGTGACGGAAACCGTAGTATTTGTGCACGCCGCCACCGCAAAGGCAAGCACGGCGGCGAACGCCGCGGCAAGCACCGTTATGAGGATCTTTTTCAGTTTTTTCGACATTGCTCCTCTACTCCTTATACAAATATTCATGAAACGGTCTGCATTTATGCAAATTATAACGAAGCTATTCCATTATAATTGTTTTTTCATACATTTGTCAAGCAATTCGCCTTGTTCGGGGGAAAATTTCACGGCATATCCACAAATTTTTCTTTTGAAGAGACATTTCCCCCAAAGCCTTGAAAATTTTCAAAAACCTCCCCGCTTTTCTTGCATTTTCCGCAAAAAACGGGTATAATGGAAAAAAACCTCGGAGGAATTTTTTATGCCTTTGGTAACCACGACAGACATGTTCAAAAAAGCGTATGCGGGCGGCTATGCCGTCGGCGCGTTCAACGTCAACAATATGGAGATGATACAGGCGATCGTCGAAGCGGCGAACGAATGCCGCTCTCCCGTCATTTTGCAGGTCTCTGCGGGCGCGAGAAAATATGCAAATCCCGTGTATCTGCGCCACCTCGTCGCGGCGGCGGTCGAGACGACGGACATCCCCGTCGCCATGCACCTCGACCACGGCGCGGATTTCGAGATCTGCAAGTCGTCCATCGACGGCGGGTTCACCTCCGTCATGATCGACGCCTCCTCCAAGCCCTGGGAGGAGAACATCGCCCTCACGCGCAAGGTCGTCGAATACGCGCACGACCACGGCGTGGTCGTCGAAGCCGAGCTCGGCAAGCTCGCGGGCGTGGAGGACGACGTCCATGTCGCCGACAAGGACGCCATGTTCACCTCTCCCGACGAAGTGGAGGAGTTCACAGCGAGGACAGGCATCGATTCGCTTGCCATCGCCATCGGCACCTCGCACGGCGCCTATAAATTCAAACCGGGGCAGGACCCCAAACTGCGCATCGACATCCTCGAAGAGATCGGCAGACGCCTTCCCGGCTTCCCCATCGTGCTGCACGGCGCGTCGAGCGTGCCGCAGGACCAGGTCGCTATCGTCAACGAGTTCGGCGGCAGCATGCCCAACGCCATCGGCATTCCCGAGAGCGAGCTCAAAAAGGCTGCGGCGCTCGCGGTGTGCAAGATCAACATCGACAGCGATCTCCGCGTCGCGTTCACGGCGGCGATCAGAAAGCATTTTGCGGAGAACCCCTCTCACTTCGACCCGAGACAGTATCTCACCGACGCCCGCGCGAGCATGAAAGCGATGGTCAAGCACAAGATCTGCGACGTGCTCGGCTCCGCAAACAAGGCATAACCCGCCCCCATTTTGCAATTTTGGAATAAAAAGACCGAAAAAATCCTCGCCGCAAGCGAGGATTTTTTGATGATAAAAATGAAACTCACCTATTCGCTCGCGCGTATTTATTTTGCGTCAGCAAAAGAAATCGCGCGAAACCTAAAAATAAAGGAAAAAGCAAAAATCACACTTTTTGCTTTTTCACTGCATTTGCGCCCCACGGGACGCACATTGTCCGTTGAAACATCTAATCGGAATCACGTTTATTAAAGCATACCCGCCTATTCGCTCGACGAAAATATTTCCGCAGGAAAGATTTTCGCCGAAACTATTTGTGCGAGTTCGTAAATTTGAGAATGGTCTGCGTGTCGCCGAACACGACGAGTTGATCCCCCGCAGTGAACACATACTCCCCGTCGAGGCTCGTGATGACCTCGTCTCCCTTTTTGACGGTGAGGATATTCATGCCGTACCGTTTGCGCGGGTTGACGTCGATAAGTTTTTTGTCCTGCCACTTTGCTGGGCATGCGATCTCGAAGATGGAATAGCGGGCGTCGAGGTCGATAAAATTGATGACGTTGGAGGAATTGAGGCGGACGGCGAGCTTCTCTGCGATATCGCGGTCGGGATAGATGACCTCATCCGCGCCCTCGCGGAGGAGGAATTTGCGTTGAATCTCGGTCGAAGCCTTGGAGATGACCCGTTTCGCGCCGAGATCTTTGAGATTGGAAGTGATCTCAAGGGAGGACTGGAAGTCCTCGCCGATGGCGACGATGCACACGTCGAAGGAAGGGATATCCATGACGCGGAGATTGTCCGCCTCGGCGCAGTTCGCGATGAGCGCGTTGGTATAGCGGGGCGCGAGCGTGTTGATGACGTCCTCTTTTTTGTCGACGATCATAACTTCGTCGCCCATGCTGAGGAGCTGCTCGCCGAGCGTCCGCCCGAATTTTCCCATACCGATCAATAACACGGAAATCATAATTTTCTCCTTTCTATGCAAATTTTTGTGCCATGCGCCTGCGCACATCTGCTTTCCGGTGCAATTCTTCGAAAAATTCCGTCAAAAGCGCCGCCGCACATCTGTTGTTCGGCACATATGCCTTGAAACCGCCGCCGCGGAGGCTGCTCAGCCGATGAAGAACATATCGACGGGTTTTCTCACGGAGGAGACTCCCTTTTTGCTCCGCATGGCGGAAGCGACGGTGAGAATCCCCACCCTCCCGGTGTACATGAGGAAGATGAGGACGAGTTTGGACACGACGGAAAGACTCTCGGTGAATCCTCCCACGGACAGTCCCACGGTGCCGAGCGCGGAGACGCATTCGAAGAGCGCGCGGCGGAACATATAGCCGCTCGCATCTCCTATGGCGGGGGCGGGTTCGACGGCGCAGATGAGCATCGTCGAGACGAGTATGAGCGCCAGATACGCCGTCAGGATGGCGAGCGATTGCCAGAGAAGCGTCATGTCGATGCGGCGTTTACCGATGTTGAGGTCGCGCTTGCCGCGCATGACGGCGACCATACCCATGACGATGACGACGAACGTCCCCACCTTGATGCCGCCCGCGGTACTGCCCGAGCTGCCGCCGATGAACATGAGGATGACCATGAGGAAGTACCCGCTCGAAGAGAGCGTCTCGGGCGGGGTGGTATAGAAGCCCGCGGTGCGCGCCGTCGTGCTGTTGAAGAGGGCGCAGAGCAGCTTTTCCCCAAACGTATAGCCGTCATAGACGGGGTTGTTGCGTTCGAAGAGCAAAAAGAGCGCCGTCCCGCCGACGAGCAAAACGGTATTCACGCACAGAATGACCCGCGTATAGAATTGGAACCGTGTGGGACGGAAGCGGCTGTCAACGACGTCCTGCAAGATGCAGAAGCCGAGCCCTCCCACAATGATGAGCACGCACAGAGTGAGCGAGACGAGCGGGTCCGTCGCATATTTGGAGAGGCTCTCTGTGCCGATCACGTCAAATCCCGCATTGCAGAAGGAGGAGACGGCGTGGAACACCGCATAATAGATGCCGCGCCGCACCCCGTATTCGGGGATGAAACGGATACAGAGCAGCCCCGCGCCCGACACCTCGAAGAGCATCGTGCCGAGAATGATTCTGCGGATGAGCCGCTTGACGCCGTTCAGATTGCCGCCGCCCATGGCTTGCAGGACTGCGCGCCGCTGATACTGTTTGAGACCGCCGCGCACGGCGAGCAGGATGAGGGAGACGAAGGTCATGAACCCCAGCCCGCCGAGCTGGATGAGGATGAGGATGACGATCTGTCCGTACAGAGTCCACTGCACGGAGGCGAAGGGGACGAGTCCCGTCACGCAGGCGGCGGAGACGGCGGTGAAGAGCGCGTCGATAAAGTATGCGCCGCCCTCCCCCTGCTTTGCGGGGGGCAAAACGAGCAGCACGGTCCCGACGACGATGACCGCGAAATATCCGAGCGCGAGGTACTGCCATACGCTCAACTTGTGTTTGAGCTTGGGAAATTTCATAATTCTTACGGTTTTGAGCGATTGTATCACAAACCGCGGTATTTGTCAACCGATTTGATGAACGAATACGATCGAGCCCTCGAAGCCTTGACTCCTCTTCGCTCGCGCGTATTTATTTTGCGTCAGCAAAAGAAACCGCGCGAAACTCTTAAATTTTGTGCCTTAGGCGGAATTCACTTCCGCCGTGGGCGACCCAAGTTGCCGAACCCTTTCGGCTTACTGTCCGATGAAACATCTAATCGGAGCCAAGTCAATTAAGCCGCCAACGCCCATTCGCTCGACGAAAATATTTGCGCAGCAAAGATTTTCGCCGAAATTCTTAAATTTTGTGCGCGAGCAAAACCACGCTTTTGCGCTGCGCGACCCCATTTGCAACGCCACCGCAGGCTTACTGTCCGATGAAACATATAATCGGAATCAAGCTTATTGAGGCATACATGCTCATTCGCTCGCGCGTATTTATTTTGCGCAGCAAAAGAAATCGCGCGAAACCTAAGCCAAGCTTATCCTATCCGACACCGATCTCACGAAGAGTCCCTTCTCTTCGCCGTAGGTGATACAGCTTTGCAAAAACGCGAGGAAGCGTTCTCCCGAGCGCAGATCGGCGAACACATTCCCGAGCAGGGCGGTGAGCTCGTCGGGATAGAGCGCTACCCGCTCTTCCAGCGCGCCCTTGATGAGGGAGACGACCTCGTACACCGTGAAATCGTCCTCCCCCCGCCGCAAAGCGGGAGAAACGCTCTCCACGCGGAATTTCCCGAGTTGCAGACAGCGGGGATTCTTGTAGAAGTAGTCCACGCCCTGCACGCGGTCGCGGGGGAAGGCGCAGCTGTCGATGAGCGCGTCGAGACGGGCGTCCACGCGGGTGCCGCTCTTGGCGATTCCGAAGCTCATGAGACAGCGTTTCCGCAGAAATGCGCGCGAGATGGGTTCCTCCGTCGCGACGATCTCTTTGAGGCGGGCGACGATCTCCGCGTCGTTGTCGCCGGAAGTGACGAACGCCGCCGTCTCGGAGGCGGTCTGTTTGACGAATTTGTACGGTTTGCGGTATTTGGACAGCCGGTCTCCCTTCTTGTCCGCGCCCGTCAGGCGGTCGAGCACATCCTTGATGCGTTTGAGCTCCCGCTTGGGGTTATTATAGTAATTGACGCTGTTGACGCGCAGAACGTTCCAATTCATGCGCTTTAAGGTCTGTACCTGCAAGATATTTCTGTCTTTGACGGAGAATTCCTCCGTGCCGTCGCAGAGGATGCCGAGCAAAAAGCGGTGCTTGTTCTTGGGGTCGACGACGGCGACGTCGAGCTTGAAATCGGAGGCGCCCACGTCGTAGCGGCAATCGTAGCCGTAGCTTTCGAGTTCGGCGGCGAGGTATTTTCCGATTCCCGCGCCGAAGCGCACGCTGTCGGCGCGCACGGCAAGCGTCGTCTTGCCCCTCTCCGCAAATTCGAGGAACGCTTTGAGCCCCGCGACGCCCTTGGACGTCGTTTTTGCGAGGTCGATCATGGGCGAGGTCATGGTGGAGAACACGAGCATCTCCTCTCTTGCACGCGACACCGCGACGTTGAGCCGCCGCCAGCCGCCCGCCTGGTTGAGGGGTCCGAAATTGAGCGAGACGCGCCCCAAGCGGTCGGGACCGTAACAGACGGAGAACAGGATGACGTCCCGCTCGTCCCCCTGCACGTTTTCGAGGTTCTTGACGAAGAGCGGTTCCTCTCTGTCGAATGCGGCGGCTTCGAGTTTGAAACGCGCGATCTCGCGGTTCAAAAGTCTCTCGATGTCGTCCCTCTGCGCCGTCGAGAAGGTGACGATTCCCATGCTCCGTTTGGAGAGTTCCGGATCCTGCAACCGCCTGACGACCTCGGCGACGAGCGCCTCCGCCTCCTTCTTGTTGCGCTTGGTGAACCCGCGGTCGTAGGTGCCGTCCACCTTGACGAGTTTCACCCTGCTTTCGAGCGCGTCGGGGGAGGGGAAGGTGCACAGCCGGTTGCCGTAGTACATGCTGTTGGAGAACGCGATGAGACTCTCGTGCTTGCTGCGGTAGTGCCAGAGGAGATGCCGCTCGGGCATCCCGAGGGCGAGACAGTCGTCGAGCACGCTCTCGAGTTCCTCCCCTTCCGCCTCCTCATCCGTATAGGAGGAGCGGAAGAAGGCGGTGGGCGGGAGCTGTTTGGGGTCGCCGACGACGACGCACGCCTTGGCGCGGGCGATCGAGCCGACTGCCTCCGCGGTCGTCATCTGGGACGCCTCGTCGAAGATCACGAGGTCGAACGCGTCCGCCTCGGGTTTGAGATATTGCGCCACCGTGATGGGGCTCATGAGCAGACAGGGGCAGACGACGGCGGCAAGCGACGGGATCTCGGCAAGCATCGCGCGGATGCCCGAGCCGCGCAGGTTTGTCTTGGCAAGGCGGGTGAACGCGGAGAGCTCCGGTCCGAGCATCCCCTCGCCGTCCGGCTTCGGCAGACGGGAGATCAAAGCGGCGCGCAGACAGTCGCGGGAGATTCTGCTGTATTCCTCCCACGCAAGGCGGAATTTTTCCACCGTATCCTCGAGGGTGCCCACCGTCAGACGGGAAAGCGCCTCGTCCTGCGGAATGGTGATCTCGAGGAAGTTCTTGTAGACGTTCTTTTCGAAGCCCGCAAGCACGTTCTCGACTTTGAGCCTGCCGCTCTCCAAGGCGTCCGTAATGAAGTTGAGCCCCATGGCGGCAAGTTTTTTCGCCGTCGCGCGGTACATGCACCAGTTGGGGAGCATATCCACGTTGTCGATGAGCGCGGAAGCCTTCTGCGAGAAGTAGTCGAACACGTCCTCGCCGCGCACCTTGGCGGGGTCCGCGCAGGTCACCGCAAGGAAGCTCCCCTCCGCCGCAAAGTAGCTCTCCGCAGCCTTGATGCACCCTTCGAGCACGGGCATGGTATAGCCGTTTGCGGCGCGGATGCACATACCGTCGAATGCGTCGGGATTGTAATCGAGGAAGGTCTCCTCCGCCTGCGCATGCAGGGCATAGAGGTCTTTGAGGAACTCCTGCCTCTTCTTTTCGTTGATTCTGCCGTTGCGGTCGCAGAAATTCGCACCGAGCGGGGTGTTCTCCGTGATGCGCTTTTGCGCCGCGTCGATGTCGGCGAGCGTCTGCAAAAATTTGGGCGCGTCCGCCTCGTCGAGCGGGAGAATCGCCACCCGTGACAGCCTCTTGAAGGCAGCCCTTGCGGGGCGGAAGAGTTTCCAGTCCCCGCCGTTTTCGAGCATGCGCGCGATCTCCTCGGCGTCCTCCGTCTCCACGGGAGCCTTAAAATGTCTGAAATAATACGCGAGACAGGCGTCCAGCCTTCTGTTGGCGTTGTAGAAGCGATAGAACTCCCCCTCGTCGACGTCCGCAAAGTACTTGCGGTATTTCCCCGAGGCGAGATCTTTCGCGATCTCGGTGAGCGAGAGCAGTTTTTTTCTCGTCAGCGTGGAAATGCGCTGGCGGTAAAATTCCAGAAAGAGCGCAAGAAAGGCGCGCAGATGCTTGATCTCGGTGAGGATGACTTCGCAGGCGCAAAACAGGCGGTCGCGCAGCTCCTGGGAATACACCGTGCGGTTGACGTTCTCGAAGGGCGAGTTGAACACCCCGCCGCAGTCCTTCGCCGCCGCCGCGGCGGTGAGAATCATCTGCTTGCATTCGGAGAGTTTTTTCTCATCGAGGGAATCGTAGAAGGAGCTCTCGATGTCGAGGATATCGGGCGCGTTCTTGTTTTTGAGGTACCCGAGAATGGCTTGGTAGACGGAGATTCCCAGCCGCCGTGTTTTATGCAGGGCGCGCATGGGCTCTTTGAGCTCTTCGCGGAGGGCGACGAGCTCGCGCGTGCGCTCGCCGAAGCCGACGGGTTCCTCCCTCCCCGCGAGGGCGAGGGTCGCCTCCATGCGGCGCAGAACGCCCGCCTTGTCCGTCTTGTTGGAATGCAATTCGAGGCTGAAATCGCCGATTCCGATGGCGTCGAGCCTCTTTTTAACGACGTCGAGCGCCGCCTTCTTTTCGGCGACGAAGAGCACGCGCTTTCCGTGCAAGAGCGCGTTCGCGATGATGGCGGAAATGGTCTGGCTCTTGCCCGTTCCCGGGGGTCCGTGGAGCACGAACGAGGCACCCGTGTCCGCGAGAGAGACCGCGCCGTACTGCGAACTGTCGAGCGGCAGAGGCAAGAGGATGCGCTCCGGGTCGTCGTTGTCCTCCTCCTGCGCGGCGGGGAATTCCCGCTTTTCGGCATATCCCGTCAGGAGCGCCGAGACCGTCGCGTTCTTGGAAAACTCGTCGATGTGCGTGCGGATGTCGTTCCAGAGCAAAAAATTCTGGAAGGAGAACACGGAGAGATAGACGTCCTCCGCGATGTCCCATCCCTTCATGGAGGCGGTCTCCGCGCGCACCATGGCGAAGATCTCGGAAAGTTTCAGCGCGGAGACGTCCCCGCCCAGCCCGCGGATATCGATGTTGAATTCCTGTTTGAGGAATTCGAGCAGCGTCGCGTTGACGAAGTACCCCTCGTCGGCGGCGAGCACGGAGAAATCCTCGTTCCCCTTTGCTCGCGCAAGGGAGACGGGGCAGAGGACGAGGGGCGCGCACTTGGGCAGCCCGTCCTCACGGCTGACGTATTTGAGGAATCCGAGCGCGAGATAGAGAATCTTCGCACCCGTCTCTTCCACGGCTTCCCGCCGCCTGCGCAGGAGCTTTCCCGCCGTCTCGGTCAGCGTTTTTTGGTCGGCGAGCACGCGCAGGATCCCCTTCTGCTGTTCGAGCTCATAGAGCGATCTCTTTTGGGGGGAGACTTCGGCGCCGAACGCCTCCTCGCCGCCCGCTTTAAGTTTCATGCTTCCCTTTTCGGCGAGGCGGAGAAGGAGCGCGTCGCAGCCGGGGGAAGCGAGATGCAGAGCGTTCTTCCCCTCGAAGGAGAGCAGGGTATTCTTGTAGGTGAGGTCGAGAAGCCGCCTCTCCCAAAGTTTGTTTTTGGGAAGTTTTCCGTCGAGTTTGAGGTCGCGGAACACGGGCAGCGGCGCGGGCTCATCCCCGCTCTCCTCGCTGTAAACCTCGAATCCCTTGATGCTTTTGCCGCGCATGGGACAGCTTCCGATGCCCCCCATGCGGCACCGCCTGATATCGACGAAATACTCGTAATATCCCTCTTTCAGCTTGCTCCTGAAATGCCCCTCCGAAGGAGTAAAGGGCGCGCTGCTGCCGACGAAGAGGTCGTCCGCGTCAAAAAAGCTCAAATTATTGATGCCGTCCGAGACATACCGTTCGACGATCTCCGCGTCGTCGAACGCGGGTTCGAGGAAGCAGCTGTCGTACAGCCAGACGCCCACGGCGACGTCCTTCCCCACCGCGATGACGGGGTGGAAGTGCGCCGCTTCGAGGCAGGACGCGGCGAGCACGGCGAGCTGGAAGGCGGTCGCGCGCTTCTCTTTGAGCACGGAGGTCTCCCGCACGGCGGAAAGGGGCGCGGAGCAGTCGGTCTCCCCGTCCTTTGCGATGCCCGCCGTCTTGACGGATTGATAGATGGCGGCAAGAATGCGGCGCACGGTGTTCTTGTCCGTGCCCGAATAGCCGTAAAATTCGGCGTCCGCCCTCCATTTTTTCAGCTGTTTGCCTGCATCGGCAAGGAGGACTGCGCAATCGTTGTTGCGGGGACGCACAAAGCAGGCGATTCTCTCCGCATTGCCGGAAAGCCCCTCCCAGAAGTCGAAGGGCAGAACGGTGATCTCCGCGGATTCTCCCGCGACCTCCTTCCCGTCGAGACGCACCGAGACGTTTACGCTCACCGTATGGGGTTCGGTGACCTCCGCGAGATACTCGGGCGAGAACACGCCGCTGTTTTCGACGGAGACGGCGCTCTCGAAGGGCACCTCCACCGTCCGCTCATAGGGAAGGAGCAAGCCCTCCGCGCCCGAGACGGACACGGTGAGCGTGAGCGCTTCCTCGAAGGTGCTCTTGATGCGGATCCGCAAGGGAGTCTGCAAAAAATAATCGGCATAGCCGATGTATTTGGGGAACGAGAGCCCTACCGTAAGTTTTTCCGTAATGACTTTTCGTTTGACTGCCATACATTTTCTCCGCCCGCGCGCGCATTTTGCGCGGAACAAATTATTCGCAACTTTTCCGCTGTATTATACCATATCCGCGCGGAAAAAGCAAATCGCTCGCGCCACTTTCCGAATTTTTCTCGCGCGGCATTTGCGCGCCGCACTTTTTTCGGCGGAAAGAAAAATCTTGCGGATAATCGTTTGACATCCCCCGCGGCATTTGATAGAATACAGAATGATTTTACGAACGGAACAGCTATGGTCGCAACCCTCATCATCTGCGGCGTCACCTGCCTTGCAATGATCGCATGTGTCCTGTTCTTCCCCGCTTTGAAAATCGGCAAGGTCCATATCTCCACCTATTGGATAGTGACCCTGCTCGGCGCAGCCGTCCTGCTTGCAAGCGGACAGGCGGACGCCGCCGAAGTCGGGAAGGCGCTCGTCGCAGACACCGCCGTCAATCCTTTGAAGATTCTCGTCCTCTTTCTCTCGATGACGATTCTCTCCGTCTTTCTCGATGAAAACGGCTTCTTCCGCTATTTCGCGAATTTTGTTCTGAAACGGGCGGGAACGGGGCAGCGCAAGCTCTTCTTCGCGCTCTACGCCCTCGTCTCGATTCTCACCGTCTTTACCTCCAACGACGTCATCATCCTCTCCTTTACCCCCTTCATCTGCTACTTTGCAAAGCACGCGAAGATCGACCCTCTCCCCTATCTCGCTGCGGAATTTGTCGCGGCGAACACTTGGAGCATGGCGCTCATCATCGGCAATCCGACGAATATCTACCTCTCGACCGCGCTCGGCGTGGACTTCGTTTCCTATCTGCAAGTGAGCATCCTGCCCACGCTCGCGGCGGGGCTTGTCTCGCTCGCGCTCCTCTTTTTGCTCTTCCGCAAGAAGCTCTCCGCGCCCATCGAGGGGGAAGCGGAGGAGGTGCACATCGAGGACCGCGCACAGCTCACCGTGGGACTCGTCCATCTCGGGGCGTGCACGGTGATGCTCGCGGTCGCCTCCTATCTCGGTCTGGAAATGTGGTACATCGCGCTGGGGAGCGTGGGGAGCCTCTTCCTCGTATCCGGCATCGTGGCGCTCACCCGCCGCCGTCCCGACCGCGCCCTGTTCGGCTGCTTGAAGCGCGCGCCCTATGAGCTCATCCCCTTCGTTCTGTCCATGTTCGTGCTCATCGTGGGGCTCGCCGAGAAGGGCGTCACCGCGGAGATCGCAAACTTTTTCGGGGACAGCCTCGGCGTCCTCAAATACGGGGCGAGTTCCTTTTTGGCGGCAAACCTCATCAACAATATCCCGATGAGCGTGCTGTTTTCCTCCGTGCTGGCGGCGGGAAATGGGGATATGGGGGCGGTTTTTGCGACGATCATCGGCTCGAATTTGGGCGCCCTGCTCACGCCGGTCGGCGCGCTCGCGGGCATCATGTTCAGCCACATCTTGCAGCGCTACGGTGTGAAATTCGGCTATTTGGATTTTTTGAAGATCGGGGTATGCGTGGCGATTCCCGCCCTCGCCGCCGCGCTGGGCACGCTGCAACTCGTCTTACTGCTCTGAATACAGATACGCCCCGGTTAAACCGGGGCGCTTTTTTCAAACGCTTACAGCCAATATTTTATCGTTTCCCATTTACCCCTCACGGAATTTTGTCGCCAAGACAAAATTCGTGAACTCAGTAGGCATTCTCGAAATATTCGAGTTCGCCCTTCCAGACGGAAGCGACGTCGAACCGGACGGGGACTTCTTTGCCGAGTCCCAAACACCAGTACTGCGCCATCAGGCGGTATCTGCGCTGTTTTTCCCGCGTGACCGCCTCGGTGGGCAGCCCGAAGGCGTCCGTCTCCCGCGCCTTGACTTCCACGAAACAGATGTAGCCGTCGGGGCTCTTCGCCACGATGTCCGCCTCGCCGAAGGGCGTCGTATAGTTGCGTTTCAAGATCTTATATCTGTGTTTTTTGAGATACTTGCAGGTCAGGTCCTCACCCTGCCGTCCCAAAATCTTCTTACGAAGGTCTTTCTGTGAATCTTGCATATCCCGTACTCCCTGATCGCCTCGATGTGCTCCGCCGTGCCGTAGCCGACGTTGTGTTCGAACCCGTATTCGGGGTATTCCTCGGCGTACTTTTTCATGATCGAATCCCTGTGAACTTTGGCGAGGATGCTCGCCGCGCCGATGGAATACACGAGCGCGTCCCCCTTGACGATGCTCCTCTGCGAAGCCGCAATATCGAGGGTCATGTCACCGTCGGTGAGTACCATGTCCGCAGGGACGGATAGAGCTTCGACGGCGCGCTTCATGCCGAGACGGGTCGCCTGCAAGATATTGATCTCGTCGATGGTGCTCTCGTCCACTTCGGTGACGGCGAACGCCAACGCCCGCTCGCGGATGAGTTCAGCGAGCGCGTCCCGTTTTTTTGCGGACAGCTTCTTGCTGTCGTTCACGCCGGCGATGCGCAGCTCGTCCTCGACGGGCAGAATGACGGCGGCGCACACGACGGGACCCGCCAGGGGACCCCTTCCCACCTCGTCCACGCCCGCAACGGCGCAAAAACCTTTTTCAAAATATTCTCTTTCGTATATCGGATGATCCATATCACAAGGGTCGATCGAGCAACCCCGCCTCCTTGCATTCTTCTTTTGAATCGAAACAGACCCTGCCGAGCTTCCCCTTGCGGAGATCGTCGAGGAGGGCGCGTTCGGCGCGCTCATAGTCGAACTGTCCGCCCCTTATCATGAACCCCCGCTTGCTGCACACCGCGCCGAGCATCTCCAAGGGGTCGCCGCCCTCCGCTCCGTACCGCTCCCGCAGACGGTCGGGATACTTCTCCCACATCTCGCCGAGGAGGGCGAGCGCGATCTCGTCCAAGGCGAGAATCTCGTCGTGGATGCTCCCCACATAGGCGAGCCTGCGCGCAAATTTCTGGTTTTCACAGGCGGGCGGCATCGTCCCGGGGGTGTCGAGCAGTTCGAACGTCCCGCATTTGACCCACTGTTTGCCCCTCGTCACGCCCGCCTTGTCCCCCGTCTGCGCCTTTTTCGCGCCGGCGAGCAGGTTGATGAGCGTGCTCTTCCCGGTGTTCGGGATTCCCGCGACGAGGAAGCGCATCGGGCGCGACGACCCCATCTTCCGTCGGCGCTCCGCCTTTTCGGCGACCAGCGCCTCCGCCCTCTCCCGCAGAATCCGCGCCGAAACGGGCGCATTTGCCGAGATCGCGACGGCGGACCGTCCCCCCGCTTGCAGCGCGTTGACGCAATCGGAGGCACCCATGTCCGCAAGGTCGGCTTTATTCAAGACAAAGAGCACGGGCTTTGTGCCCGTGATCTCCAAGAGACGCCGGTTGAAGCTTGCCGCGGGACAGCGCGCGTCGAGCACATACAGCACGGCGTCGCAGAGCTTGCTGTTTTCCTCCATCATGCGCATGGCTTTCGCCATGTGCCCGGGGAACCATTGGATGGTTTTCATGTGCGCTTTATCAAATCGGGACGGCGCGCCTCGGTGAGTTCGAGCGCCTTTTCCCGCCTCCATTTGTCGATTTCGGCGTGATTTCCGCTGCGCAGCACCTCGGGAACGGTGAGACCGCGGTAATTGACGGGACGGGTATATTGCGGATATTCGAGCAATCCGTCCGAAAAACTCTCGTCCACGAGGGAGCCCGGGGAGAGCACACCGTCCACATAGCGCGAGACGCAGTCGCAGAGCACCATCGCGGGAAGTTCCCCGCCCGTGAGCACATAGTCCCCGATGGAGATCTCCTCGTCGATGAACAGGTCGATCGCGCGCTGGTCCACGCCCTCATAGTGCCCGCAAAGGAGCACGAGCCGCTCGCAGGCGCAAAGGGAGATGACCTTGCTCTGGGAGAGCCGCTCCCCTTTGGGCGACAGATAGATTCGGAGGGCACCATGTCCGGGGTCTACGCTCTCGATCGCGCTTCCGATGGGCTGCGCCATCATGACCATGCCCGCGCCGCCGCCGAAGGGATAATCGTCGCATTTGAGATGCTTGTCCTCGGTGAACGCACGAAGATCGACGACGTCGATCTCCACTTTATTTTCCCGCTGCGCCCTGCCGATGATGCTCGACGAGAGCGCCGAAAACATCTCGGGAAAGAGCGTGAGAATAGTGATCTTCATAGCACGGCGACCTCATAAAAACGCGTTTTATCCACAACAAGCCGCCTCCTTTCAAGGTCCACTTCGACCACGACCCCCTTTGCCGCGGGGAAGAGCACGTCGCGCCCGTCCATCCCGGCGGTATAAATATCCGTCGCCGCCTTGGTGATGTCTTTGAGCGTGCCGATGCGCTCGCCCTCCCGCGTGACGATCTCGCTGCCCAACAGGTCGGCGATATAATAGCTCCCTGCGGGAAGCTCGGGCGCCTCATCGCGGGGAACGGTCACCCTCTTCCCGTGCAGAAGTTCGGCGGCGTTGCGGTCGGGAACGCCGCGCAGGCATAAAAACACACACCCGTCCGCGGCGCGCGCGGAGAGCACCCGATAGGGCGTTCCATCCAAAAAGACGCGCTCGAACGCAAAGAAGGTCTCCGCGCTGTCCGTGAACGGCTTGATTTTCAGTTCGCCGCGGATGCCCTGCGGTTTTAAGATGACGCCGACTTCGAGTTCTCTCATGCTTCCCCCTTGAAAAAGAGGTCGTCCGCAAGGCGGTGGAGATTGGCTTGCGTCTCCTCCTTTTTCGCTTCGCTCTTCACGATCACGATGTTTTCCTCGTCCTTGAACATTGCAAAGACCTTGAAATACTGCTCGCGGATCTTTCGCTGCCGCTCGAAGCTCTCATAGCGCTCGGTCTCCCCGCGGCGGGCAATGCGCTTCATGCCCTCTTCCGCGTCGAGGTCGAGATAGATAACGAGGTCGGGGCGGAGCAGCTCCATCGCGGGACGGTTGAGCTCCACGACCCATTCAAGCGGGACGAACCCGCCGTTATAGGCGAACGAGGAAAAATAATAGCGGTCGCAGAGCACGGTGACGCCCTCTTCGAGCTTTTCCTTGATGCCGTTGACGCCGTTTTGGATATGGTCGATGCGGTCGGCGGCGAACAAAAGCGCGATCGTCCTCTCATCCGCGTCGATGCGCCCGTTCATGCACGCGCGCAGAAGCGCCCCGAAGGGCGAATCCGTAGGCTCGTGCGTGAGGTAGCACGGGACGCCGTGCTCTTTGAGATATTTGCCGAGAAGTTGCATCTGGGTGGACTTTCCGCTGCCGTCCGTACCCTCAAAGACGATAAATTTACCCTTTGCCATATTTCCAATTATAACAAAATCCCGCGCCGTTGTCAACGCGGGACGAGAAGATTTCAAGGATTTACGCGGAAAAGATGACCCCGAGCGTCCCGGGTCCGCAGTGCGAGCCGATGACGGGTCCGACCGTCTGCCGCACGATCTTTGCCCCCGGACGCTGTTCGAGGATGAGATCGCGCAGCTTGTCCCCCTCCTCGGGGCAATCCGCGTCCACGACATAGACATGCTTTTCCTCGTCTTTGAGCTCCTCGATGACCTTGTTTGCGAGGGTGGAGATGACGCGCTTTTTGCCGTTCACCTTGCCGATGACTTTGAGCTCGCCGTCCTGCACGCAGATCATGGGTTTGAGCCCGAGGACGGTCCCCGCGACGGCGGCAAGTCCCGAGCAGCGACCGCCGCGCTTCAAGTGCATGAGGTCGTCCACGATGAAGTAGGTGCGCACGCGGTCGCGGAAGTCCTCCAGGAAGGAGAGGATCTCCCCGTCGGAAGCGCCCTTTTGTTTGAGCAGTGCCGCCTCCTCCGCCTGAATCCCCGTGCCGAGACAGATATTTTTGGTGTCGAACACCGTGCAGGTCCTCTCGGGATAGCTCTCTTTCAGCTCTGCGAGCGCCGCTTCGAGCGAAGTGAACGTGCCGGACAGCTTGTGGGAGAAGGAGACGTACAAAATGTCCTCCCCGCGCTCGAAATAGGGAATGAGGATGCGCTTGTAATCCTCGGGATTGAGCGCCTGCGTCTTGGGAATCTCTCCCCCGCGGACGGCGGCGTAGAACGCCTTGAAGTCGGTGTGCTCCCCGAGATCGTAAAAATATTCCTTCCCGCCCACATAGTAGGGCATGGAGATATAGTCCAACCCGAGCTCTTTCGCCCGTGTATGCCAAAGTTCGCCGTTTGAATCGCAAATGAGTACGCTCATCATATCCTCCCTGATGTAATCATTTTATCATGTTCATTATAAAGCGAAACTTACAAAAAGTCAACAAATCTTCGCAAATTTTTTGTTTTCTCAGAACAGCCATGCCTTGAACGCGCAAAAAGCCGAGGGCAACGCGCATGCGGACGCGATCTCCTCCGCGGTTTTCCAAAGGTATCCCCACCCCTCCGAAGCTGTATCCACAAGGTAGCCCGTCATGTCCCATTCGACATGGGTGAAGATATGCACGGCGCGCTTGCTTTCCAACACGGTGCCGTATGCGGCGGGCGCGATCTCCCCCTCGAAAAAGGGAAAGCCGTACAGCCCTTTGAGAAGCCCCTTCTCCCGCTTTTCGAGAGCGTATTTGTTGCCGCACCGAAGGACGAGCACGCTCGCTTCGACTTGCTTTCTCTCCCTTTTGGGAAAGCGCACGGGAAACTCGGTCTCCCTGCCCTCGATGTGCGCTTTACAGAGGTCAGACCACGGACATGCCCCGCACATCGGCGGTCTGTTGGGCACACAGACGAGCGCGCCGAGCTCCATGAGCGCTTCGCAGAAATCCGCCGTCTCATCGGGATAGACCTCCGCAAGCAGCGCCTTGAAGCGCGCTTTCGTGCCGGATTCGTCGATATTCGAGCCGTCCGCGAGCAATCTCGTCAAGATTCGCAGAACATTTCCGTCCACGGCGGGTTCTTTGAGCCCGAGCGCGATGGAAGAGATCGCGCCCGCGGTGTAATCTCCGACCCCCGGCAACGCTCTTACCCCTACCCATGTCCGAGGGAATCCCTCCTGCGCGATGATCTTCGCCGCTTTATGGAGATTGCGCGCACGAGAATAATAGCCGAGCCCTTCCCAGCTCTTGAACACCTCGTCCTCGCTCGCCGCGGCGAGCGCCTCCGCCGTGGGGAACCGCCGCATGAAGGCGACATACTTCTCCTTCACCGCCTCGACGCGCGTCTGTTGCAGCATGAGTTCCGCGACCAGCGCGCTGTACGGGGTGCGCTCCCTGCGCCACGGGAGGTCGCGTTTGAAAATACGGTACCACTCTAACACGAGCGGTACCGCAAGCGATACTCTTCGGGCGTCCTCCATCAGAAGAGACCCGTGATGTTGCCGTTCGCGTCGACGTCGATGTTCTCCGCGGCGGGCTTTTTGGGGAGCCCGGGCATCGTCATGATGTTGCCCGTGAGCACGACGACGAATCCCGCGCCCGCGGAGATCTTCACGCTGCGCACGGTGACGGTGAAATGCTCCGGCGCGCCGAGTTTGGCGGCGTCGTCCGAGAAGGAATATTGCGTTTTTGCCATACAGATCGGCGTTTTGCCGAATCCGAGCCTTTCGAGGGTCGCGATCTGCTCCTCCGCTTCGGGCGTATATTCAACGCCGTCGCCCCCGTAAATTTTGGTGACGACCGCCTCGATCTTCTCCTTGATGGGGAGCTTTTCGTCATAGCAGAAGCGGAAATCGCTCTTCTCTTCGCACAGCCGCACGACCTCTTCGGCGAGCGCCTCGCCGCCCTTGCCGCCCTCCGCCCAGACGGTGGAGAGCCGCACGTTCACGCCGAGCTCTTTGCACTTTTCAATGACGAGCGCGATCTCCGCGTCGGTATCCGTCGGGAAGCGGTTGACCGCGACGACGGCGGGAAGCCCGTATACGTTCTTGATATTCGAGACATGGCGCAAAAGATTGGGGAGCCCCCGCTCGAGCGCGCCGAGATCCTCGCTGCCGAGCTCGGTCTTGGGGAGCCCGCCGTGCATTTTGAGCGCGCGCACCGTCGCGACGATGACCACCGCCGCGGGCTTCAATCCCGCGAAACGGCACTTGATGTCGAGGAACTTCTCCGCACCGAGATCTGCGCCGAATCCCGCCTCCGTGACAACATAGTCGCCGAGTTTGAGCGCCGCCCTCGTCGCCACGACGGAGTTGCAACCGTGCGCGATGTTGGCGAAGGGTCCGCCGTGTACGAGCGCGGGCGTGCCCCCGAGGGTCTGCACGAGGTTGGGCTTCATCGCGTCTTTGAGGAGAGCGCACATCGCGCCCGCGGCTTTGAGGTCTCCCGCCGTGACGGGCTCCCCCTTCCTGTTGTAGGCGACGACGATGCGGGAAAGCCTTGCTTTCAGATCTTCGAGAGAGGTCGCAAGGCACAGGACCGCCATGACCTCGGAGGCGACGGTGATGTCGAAGCTGTCCCGCCGCGGGACGCCCGACTTGGGACCGCCCAACCCGTCCTCAAGATAGCGGAGCTGGCGGTCGTTCATGTCCACGCAGCGGTGCCACGGGATACGCTCGGGGTCGATGTCGAGTTCGTTCCCCTGGAAGATGTGGTTGTCGAGCATGGCAGCGAGCAGGTTGTTCGCTGCGCCGATCGCATGGAAGTCCCCCGTAAAGTGGAGATTGATGTCCTCCATGGGCACGACCTGCGCATATCCGCCGCCCGCAGCGCCCCCCTTCACGCCGAACACGGGTCCCAAAGAGGGTTCGCGGAGCGCAACGACGACCTTCTTTCGGAGCCGCGCGAGCCCGTCGGCAAGCCCGATGGTGGTCGTCGTCTTGCCCTCGCCCGCAGGCGTGGGCGTGATGGCAGTCACGAGGATGAGCTTGCCCCTTTCGGGCTTTCCTTCCAGGGCGAACGGCTCTATCTTCGCCTTGTATTTGCCGTAATATTCGATGTCCTCTTCTCGGAGCCCGAGTTTTGCGGCAATGTCTTTGATGTGCTCTAATTTCGCTTCCTGTGCGATCTCGATATCTGTTTTCATTCTATGATCTCTCCTTGACCGGTATTTTTTTCGCCGATATTTTTTTCCGAAAGTGCAACCTTACGGCATTTGGATCCACATCGCGGGAACGGCATACTCAATGGTATCGTATGTGGGGCGGAAAACCGTGCCATCTTCCCGCACCATGCACGCGTGCCACCACCCGCCGACCAGCGACGAGCCCGTCTCCCTATATCCGTTCTTAATCAGCGCGCTCTCCATCGGACTGCCCTCCACGCACTTTTCGGTTTTCACGCCCGGGACCCCGCTCGGGGAACGCAAGATCCAAGAGCAATCATCCCCGATGTGCCTGTAATACGCGGCAAAGTCGGTGCGCTTGCGCTTTCTCGACGCGTCGGTGAGCCCGAGCGTCTGCGCCGCCTCTGAATAACTCAAAAGAAAAATCTTGTCCCGCGTGCTCGCCCCTGCCAAAAAGTTGTCCTTGTCTCCCATGCTCCTTGCGCTGTTATCCACTTTGGCAGTGAGAATGTACTTTTGCGCCTCGGGAGAGAATGCACTGTTCAAAAATTTCCCGTTCAGCCATCCTCGCGCGTCGCTTTCTTCATACGCGCTCTTTCCCATCTCCTCTTCGGAGTAGAACACCCAAACATCATTACGCCATCCCTGATCATAAACTTTGAGATTTTTGGTATAGTATCGGACGCCATAGCTGCAGTCGAACCGGTATCCAACGATGTGGCCGCACGTATCCAAGATCTTATCGGAAAGGAGCAGGAGCTTTTTGCCCTCTTCGCGGATGACGCGCCAGACGATAGGCTCGTATTTGAACTCCTCACCGGAATAAATGTCCGAGGACGAGCCGGTATAGTATTCGCCGTCGTCTCCTCTCCAAAGGGGATATTTATTGAACTTGTCTTCGATTGCGGAGCCGAACGGCAAGGTTTCCGTGCGCTCGAGTTTGACGCTCTTTGCCTTCGCGCTCTGCGGATAGATCCCGAACGTGACGAGATTTCCCTTTCGCACGGGAACGGACGCCTCTTTCCACGTCCTCGGCATGTCCGGGGGGAATTTTTCGCCGCACATCGGGCAAAAGCGCACCCCGTCCCCCGCCTTCGCGCCGCATTTTTTGCAAATTTTCATCTTTGCCTCCTTATCCCCTATTTGGAATTATTTGAAATATTTGACCGCGCTCTCGAAGAGTTTCATATCGTAATTGCCGACAACGTTCTTGTACAGTCCCGCGCCCTTTCTCTCGGAATGTCCCATCTTGCCGAACACCCTGCCGTCGGGGGAGAGGATGCCTTCGATCGCATACGCGCTCCCGTTGGGGTTGAAGCGCACATCCATCGTCGCATTGTCCTCCAAATCCACGTACTGTGTCATGATCTGACCGTTTTCCGCCAGAGACCTTACGAGCTCGTCGGGGCAGACAAATCTGCCCTCCCCGTGCGAAATGGGGACGGAAAACACATCTCCGACATTCACGCCCGCAAGCCAAGGCGACTTCACGGAGGCGACGCGCACGCGCACGATGCGCGATTGGTGTCTGCCGATGTCGTTGTAGGTCAGAGTAGGGCAGTTCTCGTCGGTGTCCACGATCTTGCCGAAGGGCACCAGACCGAGCTTGACGAGCGCCTGAAATCCGTTGCAGATGCCGCCCATCAGCCCGTCGCGCTCGCCGAGGAGCCGCTCGACTTGCTCTTTGACGGCTTCCCCGCGGAAGAATGCGGTGATGAATTTCCCGGAGCCGTCGGGTTCGTCCCCGCCCGAGAAACCGCCGGGGATAAAGACGATCTGCGCGTCCCTCATGCGGCGGGCGAACTCTTCCGCGGAGCGCGCCACCTCGTCGGAAGTCGCGTTGCGGACGACGAACGTCTCCGTATCCGCGCCGGCGTCGGCAAACGCTTTTGCGGTATCGTATTCGCAGTTTGTGCCCGGGAACACGGGCAAGAGCACCTTCGGGCGCGCCGCCTTGACAAGGGAGGAGAAATTCCCCCGTTCGGCGAAGGTAAAGTTTTCCGCCGCACGGTTCGGGGCGGGAATGTTGCAGGGATACACGGGCTCGAGTTTTTTCTCATAGACCGCCTGCAATTCGGCGAGGGAGACGATATCCAGCCCGTGACCGATGAGCTCCGCACCCGTCGTCCTGCCGAGCTCGCTCCCCACCTCGCTCTCGTCGGAAAGTTCGAGGACAAACGCGCCGTATTTATATTCGAAGATCGTTTTCAGGGGTACCATGTCCGCGATTCGGATGCCGATTCTGTTCCCGAAGCAGCTCTTCATGATGCCCTCCGCTATGCCGCCGTATCCGGGCGTAAAGCAGGCGAGCACTTTATTTGCGCGGGCGAGCGCCGTCACCGTGCGCATATTGGCGATCAGCGACTGCGGCACGGGCAAGCCGTTTTCGTCATAGGCGGGTTCCAGCAAAACCACTTTATGCCCCGCGCCCTTGAACTCGGGAGAGATCGTCTCGGAGACATTCCCCGTCGTCACCGCAAAGGAGACGAGCGTGGGCGGAACGTCGATCTGCTCAAAGGTGCCGCTCATCGAATCCTTTCCGCCGACGGCGGCGACGCCGAGATCGCATTGCGCCTTGAATGCGCCCAAAAGAGCCGCGAACGGCTGCCCCCAGCGCTTGGGCTCCTTCCCGGGCTTTAAGAAATATTCCTGGAAGGTGAGATAGACGTCATCGAAGGACGCGCCGCTCGCGATGAGCTTTGCAACGCTCTCCACGACGGCGAAATACGCGCCGTGGTAAGGGCTCTTTTCGGCGATGTACGGATTTGCGCCCCACGCCATATAGGAGACGGTGTCGGTGTGACCCGTTTCGCAGGAGATGAGATGCACCATGGCTTGCGGCGGCGTGATCTGGTACTTCCCGCCGAAGGGCATGAGCACGGTGCCCGCGCCGATGGTGCTGTCGAACCGTTCCGCAAGTCCCCTCTTGGAACAGACGTTGAGGTCGGCAGCGAGGCTTCGCAGCCCCGCGGAGAACGTGCCGGGAATCTCCCGCGCGAAGTCCTTGCAGGCTTCGGGAGCGACGTCGGTGTGCTTCTCCGCGCCGTTGGAATTCAAAAATTCGCGCGAAACGTTCACGATGACCTTTCCGTTCCAGCGCATCACGAGGCGGGGAGAAGCCGTCACCGTGGCGACGACGGTCGCTTCGAGGTTTTCCTCGTTCGCGAGCTCGATGAACCGCATAGCCTTGTCCGCCTCGACGACGACCGCCATACGCTCCTGGCTCTCCGAGATCGCAAGCTCCGTGCCGTCGAGCCCGTCATATTTTTTGGGAACGAGGTCGAGGTCGATATCGAGCCCGTCCGCGAGCTCTCCGATGGCGACGGACACGCCGCCCGCGCCGAAGTCATTGCACCGCTTGACGAGCAGCATCGCCTCCCGCGAGCGGAAGAGCCGCTGCAATTTGCGCTCCTCGGGCGCATTGCCCTTCTGGACTTCCGCGCCGCACACGGAGAGGGATTCGAGGGTGTGCGACTTGGACGACCCCGTCGCCCCGCCGCAGCCGTCCCGACCCGTCCTTCCGCCGAGAAGGATGACCTTATCCCCCGGCGCGGGACGCTCCCGCCTCACGTTCTCCGCCGGCGTCGCGGCAATGACCGCTCCGATCTCGAGGCGCTTTGCGACATATCCCGGATGATACATTTCGTCGACCTGCCCCGTCGCGAGTCCGATCTGGTTGCCGTAGGAGGAATATCCCGCGGCAGCGGTCGTGACGATCTTGCGCTGGGGAAGCTTCCCGGGAAGGGTATCGCCGACGGGCACGAGCGGGTCGCCCGCCCCCGTCACGCGCATGGCGGCATAGACGTAGCTCCGCCCCGAGAGCGGGTCGCGGATCGCACCGCCGATGCAGGTCGCCGCCCCCCCGAAGGGCTCGATCTCCGTGGGATGGTTGTGCGTCTCGTTCTTGAAGAGGAGCAAAAAGTCCTCTTTCGTTCCGTCGCGGTCGACCTTGATCTTGACGGTGCAGGCGTTGATCTCCTCGCTCTCGTCGAGTTTGTCGAGCAGCCCGCGCTTTTTCAAAAGTTTGCACGCGATCGTGCCGATATCCATGAGGTTGACGGGCTTGGTGCGGCTGAGTTCCCTGCGCGCCGCGAGGTATTCTTCATAGGTCTTTTGCAGGAGCTCGTCCTCGAAATGCACCCCGTCGATCGTCGTGAGAAAGGTGGTATGGCGGCAGTGATCGGACCAATAGGTATCGATCATGCGAATCTCCGTGATCGTGGGGTCGCGTCTCTCGCCGCGGAAATAATTCTGGCAGAAGGCGATGTCGTCCTCATCCATGGCGAGGGCGTACCGTTTGACGAATTCGGCGAGCTCTTCGGCACCAAGCGCATTGAAGCCGTGCAGCGTCTCCACCTCGGTGGGGATGGAATGCTCGATCTTCAGCGTTGCGGGAATGGCAAGGCTCGCCTCCCTGCTCTCCACGGGGTTGATGACATATTTTTTGAGCGCGGACAGCGTCTCTTCGGTGACGTTCTCCCCGTACACCGCATAGACCTTCGCCGTGCGGATGACGGGACGTTTGCCCATCGAGATGAGCTGGATGCACTGTGCCGCGCTGTCCGCACGCTGGTCGAATTGCCCGGGCAGGAACTCCGTCGCGAACACGCGCGCGCCGTTCAAGTCCACACCCGCGCTCGCCACGTCCATCTGCGGCTCGGAGAACACCGTCCTGACCGCCACGTCAAAGAGGTCCGCATCGATGTCCTCGACGTCGTAGCGGTTGAGGATGCGGACGCCCTCCACCTCGCCGAGGTTCAAAAGTTCGCGGCACTCGCCGAAGAGAGTCTGCGCCTCATGGTCGAATCCTCTTTTTTTCTCAACGTACACCCTGTAAACCATAAATTTCTCCTTTCATGAAATTTGTTTTGGCAACAAATTTCACGAGCGAATTCGCTTTTGCGCTTTTACGGACGTCCGATCATTCGTCTCTCGCGCGAAGAGCGCGTGCGCCGATGTCGCTGCGCATCACGGCGTTTTCGAACCGGATGCGGCGGGCAAGGCGGTACGCGTTTTCGACGGCGTTTTTGAGGGTATCCGCCGTTGCGACCGCGCCGAGCACCCTTCCGCCCGAGGTATAGAGCTTGCCGTCCGCGCGCTTCGCGCCCGCGATGAAGATCTGTTCTCCCCGCTCCGTGCGCGGAATCTCGATCTCGAACCCCGTCTCGTATTTCTTGGGATATCCCTTGGAGGCAAGCACGACGCAGCAGCACGCGCCCGAAGAGAAGCGTACCATGTCCGGGGTAAGGCTCCCGTTTCTGACCGCAAGCATGATTTCGAGAAGGTCGCTTTCCAGGAGCGGAAGCACGACCTGCGTCTCGGGATCGCCGAAGCGGCAGTTGTATTCGATGACTTTGGGACCTTTCGGCGTGAGCATGAGCCCGAAATAGAGACAGCCGCAAAAAGGTCTCCCCTCGCTCGCCATCGCGCGCACGGTCGGCAAAAAGATCTCGCGCATGCACCGCTCTGCGATCTCGGGCGTATAGTAGGGATTGGGCGCGACCGTACCCATGCCGCCCGTATTCGGACCCTCGTCGCCGTCAAAGGCGCGCTTGTGGTCCATGGAGGAGACCATCGGCACCACCGTCTTTCCGTCCGTAAAGGAGAGAACGGATACCTCGGGTCCCGTCAGAAATTCCTCGATGAGGATGCGGCTCCCGCTCTCGCCGAACACCTTGGAGAGCATCATATCCGTGACTGCGCATTGCGCCTCTTCGAAGGTCGCGGCGATGACGACGCCCTTGCCGAGCGCCAGCCCGTCCGCCTTGATGACGACGGGGAAATCGCACGTTTTCAGATACCCGATCGCGGACATGGGGTCGTCGAATTCTCTCGCCGCCGCCGTGGGAATGCCGTATTTCAGCATCAGATTTTTGGAAAAGACTTTACTGCCCTCCAAGATCGCCGCGTCCCTGTTCGGACCGAAGCAGGGAACGCCGATCTCTTCGAGCGCGTCGACGCAGCCGAGGACGAGCGGATCGTCCGGGGTGACGACGGCAAAGTCCACGCGGTGCTCCTTGGCAAACGCCACGATGCCGCCGATATCCGTCGCCTTGACGGGGAAGCACTCCGCGTCCGCGGCGATGCCGCCGTTTCCGGGGAGACAGTAGATTTTCCCGCACCGTTTGCTCTTTTTCAGACTCTTGATGACGGCATGTTCTCTTCCGCCGCCCCCGATCACCAAAATATCCATGATTCCTCCGAATATGTTCTTCGCCGTACGGTCTCAGTGATGGAACAGTCTCATCCCCGTGAACGCCATCACCATGCCGTGGCGGTTCGCAGCCTCGATAACGAGGTCGTCGCGCACGGAGCCGCCCGGTTCGGCGACATAGGAGACGCCGCTTTTATAGGCGCGCTCGATGTTGTCGGAGAAGGGGAAGAAGGCGTCGCTCCCGAGCGAAACGCCCGAGATCGTTTTCAGATATTCCGCCTTTTCTTCGCGGGAGAAGGGCGCGGGACGCACTTTGAAATTGTCCCGCCACACGCCCTCGCCGATGACGTCCTCCGCGTCGTCCGAGAGGTAGAGGTCGATGAGATTGTTCTTTTCGGGTCTGCCCACGCCGTCCGCAAACTGCAAAGAGAGCACTTTCTCATGCTGGCGCAGGTGCCACAGGTCGGCTTTCTGTGCCGCAAGGCGGGTGCAATGGATGCGCGACTGCTGTCCCGCGCCAACGCCGATCGCCTGCCCGTCCGTCGCAAAACAGACGGAATTGGACTGCGTGTATTTGAGCGTGATGAGGGAGATGATGAGGTCGATCGCCTTGTCCGCGGGCAAAACCGTATTCTCCGTCACGATATTGGAAAGGAGCGCACGGTCGATCTTGAAATTGTTTCTCCCCTGCTCGAAAGTGATGCCGAACACCTGCTTGCGCTCGATCTCCGCGGGCGTATAGGCGGGGTCGATGCGCACGATGTTATATCCCCCTTTGCGCTTGGCTTTGAGAATCCCGAGCGCCGCGGGGGAATAACCGGGGGCGATGATGCCGTCCGAGACCTCGCGTGCGATGATGCGCGCGGTCACCTCGTCGCACTCGTCGGAGAGCGCTATCCAGTCCCCGAAGGAGGACATGCGGTCGGTGCCCCGTGCGCGCGCGTAGGCGCAGGCGAGCGGGCTGTCGTCCAGCCCCTCGATATCTTCCACGAAACAGGATTTTTTCAGGGCGGGCGAGAGCTTTTTGCCCACCGCGGCGGAGGTCGGCGAAACGTGCTTGAAGCTCGTCGCCGCGACCATCCCCGTATTTTCCTTGATCTCCTTGACGAGCTGCCACGAATTGAACGCGTCGAGGAAGTTGATATAGCCCGGTTTGCCGTTGAGAATCTCGACGGGCAGCTCGGAGCCGTCCGCCATAAAGATGCGCGCGGGCTTCTGGTTGGGATTGCAGCCGTATTTCAGAGAAAATTCTTTCATGCGTTTCACCTCGTGTGGCGGTTGATGAGAATGCTTTCGACGGCGCCCGTCCTCAGATCTACGGAACGCACGACGAGGGAGATCTTGTTGTCCTCATTGAGGTTTTCCCAGATCTCGTCCGCGAACTCCTTTGCGCTCGCGGGAATCTTCACGCGGACGGGCTCTCCCTCAAAGGAAGGGAGCGGATTCCCGTCCCGTTTGTACGTGTGGAGGAAGTGTCCCGTCCCGTTTTCGGGCTCATAGGTGAAGAAAAAGCGGTTCGTCTTTTTGCCCTTGCCGTCCGCGCTCTTGACGATCGCGAGCTCGTAGCAGTAGTCGGAGATCTTTCTGCCGAGGTGCATGATCGCGCTGATGCGGGGGGTGAAGTTGGGGTCGTCCGGCTCGAACGTGCGCGACATGAGCGCGTGACGGAAGCATCTCCCCTCTTTCAGAGACTGTTCGATGGTATCCGTCTGGTCGCCGTTGGTGACGATGATGTCGCGCTCCACGACCTTGACGGGGGAATAGATGATGAGCGAGGGGTCGATGACCTTGCTCCTGTCGAAGGGCTCCGTTCTCACTTCGTCGCCGTACTCGGCGAACACGCGGTTGCGGCTGTTCTCGCTTCTGCCCATGATGAAGTAGGCGAAGATGGCTTTTCTGCCGTCCTTGGATTTGCCGACGACGATTCCTCTTCCCGGATACGTGTTTGCCGCCAGCAGCTTCTGCATGCTCTTTCTCATTTCTGCCTGCCCTCCTTATCTTTTTTCTTTTAAGTATTCGGCTGCCGCAGCTGACGGCAGACCGTTTCCACCGCTTCGGGGAAGATGACCCACTCCGCCTCGCGCATCACGCGCTTTTGCAGCGCCTCGGGCGTATCCCCCTCCTTGACTTCCACCGCTTTCTGCGCGATGATGGGACCCGCGTCGCACTCTGCGGTGACGAAGTGGACGGTCGCGCCCGTCACCTTCACCCCCGCTCTTATTACGGCTTCATGCACATGCAAGCCGTAATATCCCTTCCCGCCGAAGCTCGGCAGGAGCGCGGGATGGATATTGATCGCGCGCCCCTCGTATGCTTTTACGAAGTTCTCGCTCAAAATCGTCATGAACCCCGCAAACACAACGAGCCCGATGTCATGCCGTTTGAGGCAATCGAGAATCTCCCTCTCCCGCATGGTGCGGTCGGGAATTTCCTTGCGGTCGAACACGGCGCAGGGGATTCCCGCACGCCTTGCCCGCTCCGCAACGAACGCGCCCGCATGGTCGCAGACGACGAGCACGATCTCGCCGTCGGGAATGAGTCCCGCCTCCCATGCGTTATAAATCGCCTGAAAATTTGTGCCGCCGCCCGAACAGAGGACGGCGATTCTCACCTTTTCCATCGCTATACGATCTCCACGCCCTCGCCCTTTACGATCTCGCCGAGCACATAGGCGTCCACGCCGAAGCGGCGGAGGACGGAGACCGCCCTCGGCACATCCTCTCTGCGCACGACGACGCTCATCCCCACCCCCATATTGAAGGTGTTGAACATGTCGTGCTCGGTGATGCCTCCGCGCAAGCGGATGAGCTCGAACACGGGCGGGATCTTGACGTCTTTTTTGGCGATCCGCACCCCGAGCCCTTCGGGCAGGGAACGGGGCATATTTTCATAGAAGCCGCCGCCCGTGATGTGCGAGACGCCGAGCGCTTCGACCTTTTCGAAGAGCGCAAGCATGGGCTTCACATAGATCGCGGTGGGCGCAAGCAGCGTCTCCCCGAGGGAAGCCCCTCCGAGCTCTTCCACGGGCTGCATGAGGTCGATATTCTCGACGTCGAACACCTTTCTCACGAGGGAAAATCCGTTGGAATGGACGCCCGTGGAGGGGAGCGCAAGCATGACATCCCCCGCCTTCATTTTGGTATTGTCGATGATCTTTGCTTTGTCGACGATTCCGACCGCAAACCCCGCGATATCATAGTCCGTCTCGGACATGGTACCGGGATGTTCCGCCGTTTCGCCGCCGATGAGGGCGCAGCCCGCCCGCACGCAGCCTTCCGCCACGCCGCCGACGATTCGCGCGATCTTCTCGGGGAAATTCTTTCCGCACGCGATATAGTCGAGGAAAAAGAGCGGCTTTGCGCCGCAGCAGAGGATATCGTTGACGCACATCGCCACGCAATCGATGCCGATGGTGTCGTCCACCTCCATGAGCTGGGCGATGCGGAGCTTGGTGCCCACGCCGTCCGTGCCCGAGACGAGCACGGGCTCCTTCATCCCGCCGAGCGCGAGCGGAAAGAGACCGCCGAAGCCGCCGATGTCCGCCTTTCCGTCCGGCATGGTGCGCGCGACATGCTCTTTCATGAGCTCCACCGCACGGTAGCCCGCCGTGATATCCACGCCCGCCTGCTTGTAACTCTCCGAGAAGCTCTTCATATCATTCTCCCTTCTTGTATTTCGGATTTTCGCTGATGGGACGCTCCCACCGCTCGAATCTGCTCTTTGCGCTCACCGAGGGCTCCTGCGTGGGATAGTTCCCGTCGAAACAGGCACAGCAGAATCCCGTGCCGTCCCCGTGCGTGAGGAGGCTCACCTTGGCGAGATCGAGGTACCCCACGCTGTCCGCACCGATGATCTCGGCGATCTCGGGCACGCTGTGGTGGCACGCGATGAGGTTTTCCTTGGAATCGATATCCGTGCCGTAATAGCAGGGATTGAGAAAGGGCGGCGCCGAGGAGAGCATGTGCACCTCTTTCGCGCCCGCGTCGCGCAGAAGTTTGACGATTCTTCCGCACGTCGTGCCGCGCACGATGCTGTCGTCGACGAGCACCACGCGCTTGTTCTCGATGGCGGCTTTGAGGACGTTGAGCTTGATGCGCACCCTGTCCTCCCTCGCCGCCTGCCCGGGGGCAATGAAGGTACGGCCGATGTATTTGTTTTTGATGAATCCGATGGCATAGGGAATGCCCGATGCCTCCGCATAGCCGTAGGCGGCGTCCAGCCCCGAATCGGGCACACCGACAACGACGTCCGCATCGATATGATACTGCTCGGCGAGGAATCTTCCCGCCTGTTTTCTCGCCTCGTGCACCGAATGCCCGTCGATAACGCTGTCGGGACGCGCGACATAGAGATATTCGAACACGCACAGATGATGGGAACTCGTGCAGTGGTCGCGGTTGCTGACGATGCCGTCCTTGGTAAAGACGAGCATCTCCCCGGGCTCGATCTCGCGGATGAGCGTGGCGCCGATCGCGTCGAGCGCGCAGGATTCCGAAGCGACGACATACGCGCCGTCGTCCCTCTTGCCGTAGCAGAGCGGACGGAACCCGTGCGGATCGCGCAGAGCGATGAGCTTGGAGGGCGACATCACGACGACGGAATACGCCCCTTTCAGCCTGTCCATCGCGGCGAGGACCGCCTCCTCGATGGAATGCGAGCGCACGCGCTCCTTGGTGATGATGTAGGCGATGACCTCGCTGTCCGAGGTCGTATGGAAGATGCTCCCCTCGTTTTCGAGCTCTGTCCGCAGCTCATAGGCGTTGACGAGATTGCCGTTGTGCGCGAGCGCCATATTGCCTTTGAGGTGGTTGACGACGACGGGCTGCGCGTTCTCTCTTCCGCCCCCTCCCGTCGTGGAATAGCGCACATGTCCGACCGCCATGTTCCCCTCGCCGAGGCGCGAGAGATGACGCGCCGTAAAGACGTCGTTGACGAGCCCCGCGTCCTTGTAGGTGCGGAAAACACCGTCGTCGTTGACGACGATTCCCGCCGACTCCTGTCCCCTGTGTTGCAGGGCGAAGAGCGCATAGTATGCGGTGCTCGCCACATCCTGCCTTTGGGGCGCGAACACGCCGAACACGCCGCATTCCTCATGGATGTTACTCATAAAAACCTCTTATTCTCTTTTTCCGCGGCGGCTCAGTTTGCGCCCGTCACCCGCTTGAAGATCTCCCTGTACGCTTCCTCCACCCCGCCGAGGTCGCGGCGGAAGCGATCCTTGTCGAGCTTTTCGCCCGTCTCGGCGTCCCAGAAGCGGCAGGTGTCGGGAGAGATCTCGTCGGCGAGCACGATCTTCCCGTCCGCGGTCTTGCCAAACTCGAGCTTGAAGTCGATGAGCCGCACGCCGAGGGAGAGGAAGTATTCTTTGAGCACGTCGTTGACCTTGAACGCGTATTCCTTGATGAGCGCGATCTCCTCTTTGGTCGCAAGTTTCAAAGCGATCGCATGGTAGTCGTTGATGAGCGGGTCGCCGAGGTCGTCGTTCTTATAGGAGAACTCGATGGTCGGTTCGTCGAAGGGAATGCCCTCCTCCACGCCGTAGCGCTTGGCAAAGCTCCCCGCGGAGACGTTGCGGATGATGACTTCGAGGGGCACGATCTTGACCCGTTTGACGAGGGTGTCGCGCTCGGAGAGCTCTTGGACGAAGTGGGTGGGAACGCCCCTCTGTTCAAGGAGTTGCATCATCATATTGGTCATGCGGTTGTTGACGACGCCCTTCCCGACGATGGTCCCCTTCTTCAATCCGTTGAAAGCAGTCGCGTCATCCTTATAGGAGACGATGCAGAGATTCTCGTCGTCCGTTGCATACACTTTCTTTGCCTTGCCTTCATAGATCTGCGATCTTTTTTCCATACCTGTATCTCCTTAAAAAGAAAAGAATTTCAAGATTTCGGCGCGCCGCGCATGGCGCGGGACGCCTTACGGACGGAACTTTGCGGAAAGTTTCCGGTCCTTTTCGAGCACTTCCTCCGCCGCCGCGCACCTGAGCGCGCGGAGCTTGTCCGCAAGCGCGGGCTCGGAAACGGCGAGGATCTCCGCGGCGAGATACGCCGCATTCTTCGCGCCGTCTATGGCAACGGCAGCCACGGGAATCCCGGAGGGCATCTGCACCGTCGAAAGGAGCGCGTCCATCCCGCCGAGTCCGCCGCTCTTGACGGGAATCCCGATGACGGGCAGCACGCAGTTTGCGGCGATCGCGCCCGCGAGATGCGCCGCCATGCCCGCGGCGGCGATCATGACGCCGAATCCGTTCTCCTCCGCATGCAGGGCGAGATCTCTCGCCTCGGCGGGGGTACGGTGTGCGGAACAGACGCGGACCTCGAAGGGAATCTCCAACTCGCGCAAGACGCCGATCGCCTTTTCGACGACGGGCAGGTCGGAATCCGACCCCATGATGACTGCTACCTTTTTCATGCAATCTCCTTTTCAAAAAAAGTAAAAGGGCAGGAATTTTCTATGCGAAAAAACCTGCCGCTTTCGGGTTCGTCTGAAATTTTATTCTGCCAAAGAGCAGACCAATTCCAACCGTTCTCATGGCAACATTATAGTATAAATTTGCGCGCGCGTCAAGCAAACCGTCGCCGAAATCCAAAACGGATTTTTCTGAAAGATACTTACAAAAAAAGTCATAACGCCCTTCTTCGGCGCGTACGCCGAAGAAGGGCGCCTGATCAGTTTGCGGTATAGGGCTTCGCGTTCTCGGGAACAAACGTCCCCGTCTTGCCGTAGTCGTAGTATTTGAACGTCTCTTCGGCGTTTCCGGAGAGCGTCACCGCCGCATAGGCGAGCTTGCCGCCCGCGAACTTCAAAACGGCTTTGGCGACGGTGTATTCGCCCGCTTCCATCGGCGAATATTTGACGCGCAGGTCTGTCCCCTGATAGGTATAGGCGCCGAGCGTCTCGTCATAGGAGAACTGCGCGCTCTTCCCCGAGAAATCGTAGGAAATCATGGAGCGGAACGTCAGTATCCACTCTTTGACCACGACGGTATCCACGTCGCCGTCCCCCTCCAAATTCAAATCCACATAATAGTAGGCGGGGTCGTTCGGATCGTCGAGATTTTTCCCGTACTGTCTTGCCGTCGTCCCCTCGATATGGGCGATCATCTCCTGCGAATAGGTGACGGGAGCGCCGTCGGAGACGTCGGTAGTCGACACGTTGAGGTAGTAATCGTACCCCCCGTCGAACGGCTTGTAGCCGAACGAGGCCTTCGTACGGTTCGACCTTCTCGCATACTCCACCGTGCAGCCCGCGAACGATTCGTTCGTGAACACCGCATCCCACTCCTCCGCAGTCACCTTGTCCGAGACGAGCGCGTCGAAATCGGTGTCCGCCGTGAGGGTGACTTCGGAGCCGCCCTGTTCTTCCCCGTCCCCGTCGGACGGGTCGGTGACTTCGGTGCCGCCCTGCTCTTCTCCATCCCCGTCGGACGGATCGGTGACTTCGGTGCCGCCCTGCTCTTTCCCGTCCCCGTCGGACGGGTTTTGGGGCAGATTGCCCTCCCCGCATGCCGCGAGCGCAAAGCACATGGCGAGCGCGCAGATGAGCGTCAAAAATTTTTTCATGTTTTACCTCCGTAATCAGAACATTCTGTTCTTTTTTACAGAATTATAACAGAACAGATTGTTCCTTGTCAAGTAATTTGGAACAGATTGTTCTAAAATAAGAATATGAATGAATTTGGTCGCCGAATCATCGAGCTCCGTGCGGAAGCGGGCTTGACGAGAAAACAGTTTGCGGAGAAATTGAACGTCTCCCCCCGTCTCATCTCCTATTGGGAGACGGGCGGGCGGGAATGCTCTTTCGACACGCTCATAGCCATCGCCGACCTGTTCGGCGTTACCACGGACGAGCTTTTGGGAAGGACGGACGGCGCGCACGCGTCGGACACCGCGCTCTTGCAGGACGAGCGCGCATTGCTCGAAGGCTACCGCGCTCTCGGACGGGAAGGTCGCCTCAAATTGGAAGGCTATCTTGCCGCTTTGAAGAAAGAATAACGTCCTTATTTTTCCACCGACATGCAAATCCCCCCTCGTCCCGACGGACAAGGGGGGATTATTATAATTTAAGCAGTTTTAAGCCGTTGTGCGGCGAATGGAGAATCCGCCCGCCTGCGTCATGCCGCTCTCGGCGGTGAACAGTCCCCTGATCCGGAGGGACAGCCCGAGGTCGACGTTGCTCTCCACGGTGTATTCCTCGAATTTTCCCTCCGCGTCGAAGGCGAGCGTGATATCGAACGTATTCGAGGTATAGCGGAAGTCCGCGCGGGGGATGTACGGCAGCCAATCTTCGGGCAGGAAGCGTTCGAGCATATCGTTCAAAAGATCGGTGAAAAATCCCTTTGACGCCGCAAGGTGCACCCTGACCCCGTCCGAAGTATCCACGACGGCGGTAAAGCCGAGGGAGAGGAGCCTCTCCACGCCGAGGCGGAGCGTGCCGCCCTCCGCGGCGGTATCGAAGATCTCCGTGACCGCGGCATACAGCGGCGAGAGCGCACCCGAGACTTCCTCTGCCTTTGCGCCGATGTCTCCGATGGAGATCCGCCCCTCATCGCCGTTCATCTGCGAATAGACGACCCATTCCCCGTCATGGACGATGCCCGCCTCGAACTCTTTGCGCAGCGGTTCGCCCTCCGAGGAGGGCGCCTGCAAGGTCGCGCCGAGGGTGATGTTCCCTCCCCCGACGAGTCCCTTTTCTTCGATGCCGATTTTATCTTCGAGAGCGATGTCCGCAACGAGCCCCGCGAAAAATTTCTCTCTTCCGCTCACGCCGCTCGTCCAGCGGAACGAATATCCCGTGCCGAAGTCGGCGGCAAGGGCGAGCATCCCGCTTTTGCCCTCGAACGCCGTTTCGAGGTCGATGGTCTCGAGCGCCGCAAGCGGCGAGGCAAGCTCCTCTTCGGGGGAGCCGCTCTCCCCGCGGTCGTCCGACCCGACGTCCGACCCGACGTCCGACCCCGTATCCGAACCGATGTCTGTTCCGTTATCCGTTCCGTCCCCTACGGACGCGTTCTCCCCGCACGCCGCAAGTGCAAAGCACATTGCAAGCGCGCATAAGACAGCCAACAATTTTTTCATGCTTTTTCTCCTTGCTCACAGGGAGCCTTTGTTTTTCTTTATTGTATCAAAAAGAGTCACGCTTGTCAAGTATTTTACACAATATTTTTTTCGGACGAGGGAGCGCCGCCCAATGTTTGCGGGCGGCGCTCGGTTTATTTCTGATTGAACTTTTTGCGCACGAACCAATCCGTCACGCGTTCGGGGAGCATCTTCGAAGCATACCGCACGAAGTTGTTCACCCCGCCCACCGCGGTGACGGGGGGCGGATTTTTGCGCGCCGCGAGTTTGAGGACGGCTTCCGCGACGAGGGAGGGACTCATGCCCCCCTGTTCCATATTCGCAAGCGCCGCCGACGCCTTCTTGACGGAGGGCGCATAGGAGAGGCTTTCGGGCTCCTTATACACCTTCCTGTTGTAGGTAAAGTCCGTCGCCGTCCCTCCGGGCAGGAGCGCGGAGACGCGCACGCCGTGCGGTCTGAGCTCCATATCCGCTTCGCGCGCCAGCATGGAGAGCGCAGCCTTGGAGGAGGAATAGAAGCTGTCGTACGGGATGGGGAGATCCGCCCCCATGGAGCCGACGAGAATCGCTCTTCCGCCTCTGCGCTTCAAAAACGGAGCGGCGGCGCGCAACGTTTCCACCGCGCCGAAATAATTGACCTCGAAGAGGTAGCGGTAATCCCCGCTCTTTGCGTGCTCGATGGGCGCCGCCATGGAAAATCCCGCGGAGTAGATGACGAGGTCGACCGCACCCGTCTCCTCCCCCGCCGCGCGCACGGCATCCGAGATCTCGCCCTCCCGCGCCGCGTCGGCGACGTACGTTTTGACCCGTTCCCCCTTGAAGGGAGTCCGCGAGACATTGAACACGCGATAGCCGCGCGAGAGCAGTTTGAGCGCGGTCTCCCGCCCGATTCCGGACGACCCGCCGACGATCACTGCGACCCGTCTTGCGGGCATGGTATGGTCGTTTGCGCTCTCTGCGGGTGCGGCGTGTTCCCGCTGCTTCTTTTCCGTTTTTTCTTCCGCGGTTTCGCCGCTTTCGGCGGCACGATTTTCCGATTTCATACCCGAAGTATGCGCGTTCGTGCGCTTCTTATTCCTCTTTTGCCGAATTTTTCCTCGTCCCCGCCCAAAGGCGCGATCGTGCTTCATCCGAGCGCCACGTCCAGGATCATCATGACGGCGAACCCGACGGTCACGCCGAACGAGGCGACCGTCTTATTTCCCGCATAACATTCGGGGATGAGTTCGGCACAGACGACGGCGATCATCGCCCCCGCGGAGAAGGAGAGCGCCCACGGAAGAAATCCGCCGATGACCGTCGCCGCGAGCGCGCCGAGGATGCAGGAGGGAATCTCCGCCGCGCCCGAGCCCTGCGAAAAGAGAAAGCTCTTCAAGGGCGAGATGCCCGCCGCGCGCAGGGGAAAGGCGACGCACGCCCCCTCGGGGAAGTTCTGCACGGCGATTCCGAACGCAAAGATGACCGCCGCCGCGAGCGCACCCGCTTCCCCGCCCGCCGC
This sequence comes from uncultured Clostridia bacterium, assembly GCA_947625385.1. Classification (GTDB taxonomy): domain Bacteria; phylum Bacillota; class Clostridia; order Christensenellales; family Borkfalkiaceae; genus Gallimonas. Next base: position 5,417 of record CANQOB010000006.1, on the reverse strand, counting down.
CGCGAGCGCGACGCCGACCGCCATTCCCTCGGGGATGTTGTGCAGCGTCACGGCAAGAAAGAGCAGGCTGTTCTCCCGCCCGAGCGTGCGCTCCCGGTGTTTTGTGTGCGAAAAGACGAAGTCGGAGCCGACGATGAACGCGCCGCCGAGCAGGAACCCGAGCGTCACCGTCACATAGGCGGGAAGCGCCCCCTCATAGGAAAGTGCGGGCAGAAGCAGCGAAAAAAAGCTTGCCGCGACCATGATTCCCGCCGACAGTCCGAGAAGAAAGGTGAGCGCGGCGGGACGGAATTTTTTGGAGAAGAACACGAGGCTTGCGCCGAGCGCCGTAGACAGGTAGAGCCCGAGCGAGACGAGAATCGCCTGCTGCCACGCCGCGAGAGATAGGAACCACTGCATTTGTAAGACCCCCGTAAAATGCGGTCGCTCCATCCTATGATTTTTTTCCGGAACGCGTGCACCGAAACGAGACCGCGCCCCGCGTTGCGGCGCAACGCGGGGCGCGGAATCCTCTGCAAATCCGAAGAGTTAAACGGTGTCGAACCGATAAACTGCGGTATGTTCGTATCTCTCCCCCGGGCGGAGGAAGGAGCTCCCAAGCGCGCGGTACTCCGCCACATTGACGTTATTGGAGATGAGCTGCGCTTCGAGGCACAGCCCCGCGTGCGGCAAAAACGCATCATGGAGCGCGTTTCCCGTATAGAAGTGTACGGAAGGCAAATCGGTCGTCAGCGTCATGCGGATGCCGGTCACGGGCGAGAAGATCTCGGCGAACTCGCCGCCCGCATTGAGGTAGGAATGGTCGTAGCCGCCCTCCGAGAGGAGCCCCGCATCCCCCTTGATGTCCCGCCCCACTTCCTTGGGCGTATTGAAATCGTAGGCTGTAAACGCGACGTCGCGGAATCCGCCGCAGCTTGCCATCGTCTCGTCCGTTTTGACGATCTTGTCCGCATGCAGCCGCACGACGTGTCCGAGAACATCCCCTCCGCCGCTGAGATTGAAGTAGGTATGGTTGGTGAGGTTGACCGCCGTGGGCGCGTCCGTCGTGGCGAGGTAGCGGATTCGCAGCGCGCCGTCCGAAAAGGTATAGACGACCGTCGCGGTGAGCCTTCCCGGATACCCCTCTTCGCCGTCGGGGGAGATATAGGTGAGCGCAAGCGTATCCCCCACGACCGCATACGAAAAGAGTTTATGGCTGAACCCTCCCGGTCCGCCGTGCAGATGGTTCCCCCTGTCCGTGCAGTTGAGCTTGTAGAGCTTTCCGTCGATGACGAGCATGCCCTCCTTGATGCGTCCCGCGCACCTTCCCACGATGGCGCCGAGGTGGAACGTATCGTTTTCGTAGCCCGCCGCGTCGGGATATCCGAGCGCAACATTGACAAGGCGCCCCTCCCTGTCCGGCGTCACGATGCTCTGCACCGCGCCCGCATAGTCGAGAACCGTCACCGAGCGCTCGCCGTCATGCAGGGTGAACGCATGTACGGGCGTGCCGTCCGAAAGCCTTCCGAATTCAGAAACCGTGATCATAAGCGACCCTCCGTAACAAACCGGAAAAATTATAACACACCCCGCGCGCCCTTGTCAATCAAAAATTTCCGCGCGCCCGCGAATGGGCTCTGTTGCACATAAAATGCAAAAAAATACCCCAAACTCGGGGTATGAACAAAAAGCCTCTCCGCATCGCCATCGTCTTTTTCGTCGTGCTGCTCGTGCTGCTCGCGCACTTCGGCGGCAGGATGACCGCCATCGAGACGTTCACTTTCGCCGCGGAGGAAAAACGGGTCTATCTCACCTTCGACGACGGTCCGAGCACCGTCGTCACCAACCGCATCCTCGATACATTGAAACGGGAGGGCGTCAAGGCGACCTTCTTCATCGTGGGCGAGCGCGTCTACGGGCGCGAAGAGACCCTGTCCCGCATCGCCGAAGAGGGGCACAGCATCGGGGTCCATTCGATGAGCCATGAATACAAAAAAATCTATTCCGACGAGGAGATCTTTCTTCGGGACGTGGAGGACTGCGCCGCCGTCATCTATGCGGTGACGGGGCAACACCCCACCCTCTACCGGTTCCCCGGGGGCGGCACGCACGCCCGCGAGCGCGCCCTTCTGACCGAGCGCGGCTACCACATCGTGGATTGGAACGCCGTCTGCGGAGACGGCACCGACCCGTATGCCGACGCCGCCACCCTCGCGCGCACCGCGGCAAAGACCGCCGAGGGCAAGCAGTGCGTCACCCTCCTCTTGCACGATTCCGCCCCCCAAAAGGCGACCGCAAGCGCGCTTCCCGCCATCATCGACGGATTCCGGCGGCGCGGATACGTCTTTTGCGCCCTCTGAAATTTTCCGCGGCGCGGTACAGCGCCCCGGCGGGCAGAATGAGCAGGGACGCCGCCGAAGTGAACGCCCACTGCGCCGCCGAGAGCGGCACAAGCGAAAAGAGCGCACAGAGCGGCGTTGCGACGAGCAGAACGGAGAGCAGGATCCCGATCGCCACCGTGACAAAGAGCGCTCTGTTCGGGGGCGCGCCCGCACCGTCCTCGGCGCGGACGTTGAAGGCATGCAGCAGTTCGAGGTTGGAGAGCAGTACGAACGCGACCGTGCTCGCAACGGCGTTCCCCCACTGCGAGAGCGCGAGCACGAACGCCGCGACGAGGATGACCGTCTGCACTGCGCCGAAAAATCCGATGCGCAGCAGTGCGCTCTTCGAAAAGATCTCCTTGTCCGAGACGGGCGGACGCTTCATCGCGCCCTTCGTCCTCTCCACGCCGAGCGCCAAAACGGGCAAAGAATCCGTAATGAGATTGACCCACAGCAGCTGGGTGGACGTGAGGAAGGTGGCTCTCCACAAGAAGAGGGAGACGATGAGCACGCACAGCACCTCCCCGAGGTTGGTGGAGAGGAAGAAGGAAATGGTCCGTTTGATATTGAAAAAAACGCCGCGCCCCTCCTCGACGGCGCGCACCATCGTCGAAAAATCGTCGTCCGAGATCACCACGTCGGCGGCGTTTTTCGTTACGTCGGTGCCCGAGCCCATGGCGACGCCGATATCCGCGGCTTTGAGCGCGGGCGCGTCGTTGATGCCGTCCCCCGTCATGGCGACGACCTCCCCTCTCGCTTGCAGCGCCTTCACGATCTGCGATTTGTGGACGGGCGCAACGCGCGCGTAGACGGAAAAACGGTCGGCGCTTTGCGCAAGCGCTTCCCCCATCCCGTCGATCTCCTCGCCCGTGACGACCTCCTCGGGGCTCTCTGCGATGCCGAGGCGGGAGGCGATGGCGAAGGCGGTCTCCGCGCTGTCCCCCGTGATCATCACCGTCTTGACGCCCGCTTCCCTGCACGCTGCGACCGCCTCCTTCGCCCCCTCCTTGGGAGGGTCGAGCATGGCGGCAAGCCCCAAAAACACGAGCTCTTTCTCCTCTTTTTTTCCGTAGGCAAAGGCAAGCACGCGCATCGCTTCCCGCGAGTACCGTGCCGTACATGACCGTATTTCGGAGAGGTCTTTCGCGGACATGGGTACCTCGTTTTCGCCCGAGAGCCTCTTCGTACACTTTTTGAGGAGCACGTCCGCACCCCCCTTTACATACAGTCTTTCTCCCCCCTCGAAGATGGCGAGCACGCTCATCATCTTGCGCTCCGAGGAGAAGGGAACTCCCCCCGCAGCGCGGAACGCAAAGGAAAAATTCCGCCTGTCGGCATATTCGAGCAGGGCGATCTCCGTCGGGTCGCCGAGATAGCTTCCCGCGCTCCCCTTTACGGAATGGCAGGCGCGCATGCACCGCAAAAGCTCCTCCTCCGCACGGTCGGCGTCCGCAAAGCAGACGTCCGTTTTCTCCACCGTCATGCGATTTTTGGTGAGCGTCCCCGTCTTATCCGAACAAATTACGCTGCAACTGCCGAGCGCCTCGACCGCGGAGAGCCGCCGCATGACCGCCCCCTCCTTCGCCATGCGCTGCACCCCCATCGCAAGGATGACCGTGACGACCGCCCCCATCCCTTCGGGAATCGCCGCCACGGCGACGGCAACGGCTGCCATGATGTTGTCGAGAAGGCTCACCCGCCTGAAAAGCAAACCGCCGAAGAACAGCGCCGCCGCGACCGCGATGACGACCGCCGTAACGATCTTGCCGAGCTTGGCAATGGTCTTATCGAGAGGCGAAAGCGCCGCGCGGCTCTCTTCGAGAAGATTTGCGATCTTGCCCGTCTCGGTGTCCTTGCCGCACGAGACGACGACGCACCGCGCCCACCCCTTCACGCAGAAGGTCGAGGAAAACGCCGTATTCGCCCTCTCCGCGAGGGCGCTCTTTTTGATAACGCAGTCCCGCTTTTTGACGGGCTCCGACTCCCCCGTGAGCGCAGATTCGTCGCAGCGGAGATCTTCGCTCGAAAGGATTCGGCAGTCCGCCGGCACGCGGTCGCCCTCTTCGATCTCGACGACATCGCCGGGGACGAGCTCCTCCGCGTCGATTTTGACGACCTTGCCGTCCCGTATCGCCTTCGCCTCGCATTTGGAGAGCTTTTTCAGATTTTCGATCGCCGCGTCCGCCCGGTATTGCTGCAAAAATCCCACGAACGCATTGAGAAAGATGATAAAGAGCAGAATCCCCGTGTCGACCAACTCCGCAGTCTCCCCCGTGACAAACGCCAATACGCCCGAGAGAACGGCTGCGGCGACGAGAATGAGGGTCATAAAGTCCTTGAACTGCGCAAAAAAGAGCAACAATTTGCTCTTTTTCTTGCCCGACGACAGCGCGTTCCTGCCGAATTTTTCCAGCCGCACCGCCACCTCCGCAGAGGTCAACCCCCTCTCCGTGCTCTGCAACTTTTCGAGGAGCTCTTTCACTTCCAGCCCGTATGCTTCCATACGGATAGGATATTCCCCGCCGCGCGCGTTTATGCCGCTCTCTTCTTTGCGCCCCGCCCGCCGCCTCCCTTCCATATCTTTTTGATTTTATTTCGATATTTATCGAAATAAAGGATTATTTGTCAAAACTTCCGAAAAAACTTCCTTTTTGAGCCAAAAATGTGCCGCGGGCCACATGCCCGCGGCACAACCGTTCGTGTGAAAAGCAAGCCGAAAGAAAGTTCATTGCTTGGGTCTCTTAAAGGTCATTGAAGGATAGCATTTATGTTTACAAACGGATCCACAAAGCGGGAACCACCCCAATGTCTGTATCGCAAATATAAAAAACCTCCGTAAAAGTATTTTGCGGGCATAAAAAAGAGCGCTCCAATCCGAGGAGCGCCCGCTTCGAGTATCCCCCGAATTGTTGCGACACAATATCCTGTTAACGATAGGAAAAAAAGGATACACCGAGCCGTTGTATCTTTAACGTTAACAGTATTCTATTGTGTCGCAGTTTTCAGTATAGCACGAACAGGGAAATTTTTCAACCGTTTTATAAAAAATTTGGCATA
>CANQOB010000005.1 GCA_947625385.1 uncultured Clostridia bacterium | reverse complement strand
CCGATCTCTTGGTCGCCGAGCCTGTATGTGATGTTTGCGAGCTGTCCTTCGAGATATGCCGTTTCGAGCCAATCGACGGACTGCAACTTGTTCCGCATTGCCTGTTCGAGGGTGTCGGCGATGTCGCTCGTCGTGTCGTAGGAGCCCGCATCAAAGACGTATTCGGGGTTGCGGAGCTCGAGGTCGGCGGTGACGGTGATGATCGTTACGATGCTGAATGAAGGGATGGTGATGGAGCGGAGCACGCCGTCTATCACCCCCAATCTGACCTCGATATTGGAGAACAAATCGCTGCCGATGAGCCCGGGTCCGTTCAGGATAAGGGTATAATCGAGATTCTTCTCGTCCTTGGGAGCATAGGTGCAGCTCACGATGTATTTCCTGAGCAGTGCGCCCAAATCCGTGGAAGTATCCGCGGGAGCGGGGTCGGTAGAGGTCGCCTGCTTCATGATCCACGCAAAGAATTCCTTGCTAAAATTGAACATGAAGCAGATGTTGTCCATCATGGTCGCATCGTCCTTCATGAAGTTGGAGAGCGGGAAGGTGCGGTAGATGATCTCGGGCGAAGGAAGCGGCTTTTCGGTCGTTCCGTCGAAGTACGTGTTCTGCGTCCTGCAAAGATACATCATGCCGTTCTTGATGGTGAGGTCAAGCACGCTGTCCCCTTTGATGATGTCGCCGTTTCCTCCCCCAAAGATTATAGACGCCCCGATGTGCAGACCGGTATAGGCAATTCTCGCGTTCAAACTGATGTTGTTGTTCTCATCGAAATTGACCGACAGACCCTCGACGGTAATATCGACATTCCGATCGAGGAGCCCGATGTGCAAGTTCAGTTTCCCGTCGATAAAGAACAGGTCGTTGCGCACGTAGTCGCCCGCTGCGGCGATGCCGCCCGCGATCTCATCGTCCGTCGCAAGGTGGGTGGACGTTCTGCCGAGGGCAAGGAGAAGTTCGTCCACGCCCTCGATCTTGAAATACCCGTCGATGGAGGGCGCCGCGCTGACGGTCGTGTCGCGCGTGACTGTGAAGTTGATGTCCGTCTTTTCCGTCTTGTCCTTGTTCCAGGCGTTGACCACGCCGAGATAGGTCAGACGGGAGACGCCGCTCTCGTCGTCCGCCGTTTTGAGCACGAGTTCCGCGCCGCCGAGGTCGAGAACGAACTCGCCGTTCGTGCCGTTTTGTTCGACCGCGAGGATGCGGCTTGCCGCGTCCTCATCCCCCGTGAGCAGATCTTTGATCGTCGGAATGAGGCTCACGCCGAGACCTTTGAGGCGGGCGACCATGTCGCCGTCCTCGATCCAGCTCTTGATGAGGTAATCGTTGACGATCTGTACGCCGTCCAATCCCGCGATCGCCGCTGCCCCGGACAAGATCGTCATGATCTCGTCGGCAGGCGCGTACAGTTTGAGAGGGTCGTAGCCTTCCCCGTCCTTTCCGACCTGCGAGACCGTGATATAGAAGTCGAGAACGCCGTTCGCCTTGCCGTCCGGGTCGGCGTCTACGATGACGATATCCATGTACAGATTCTTATGCGAGGGGTCGGAGGAGGGTCCCGCGGCGAGCAGGAGCTCGAACTTCACGAAGAGAGAAGTGTTCACCCAAAGATCGTTATCGTCCATATTGAGATGGATGGGGAAACTCCCGCCCGAATGGTATTCCATCGTGCCGCTGAGGTCGTACTTTTTGCCCGCGTCCGTGTAGAGCGCGGTATCCAAGGAGGTCACGGAGCCGCCGAGGGCAAAGATGAGATCGGGCTCGGCGACCAGATCGACCGCCGCCCCGATGGAGCCGAGGAGCGCGGAGATCTCTTTGAGTTCATAGAACTCCCCTTCCAGAACGGGGAATGCGAGGTCGGCGGGATAGACCGCCGTATCGAGCGTTGCCGCAAGGCTCAAAAGCTCTCCCGCATAGTTTACGCCGAGACCGAGGAAGCCGTATCCCGCCGAAGTCTCGTCATAGATAGAGAGCTCGATCTTGCCGATCGCAAAGGAGAAGAGCGATTCGCGCACGGGGTCGAGGATGAGGCGCGGTTCGCCCGACGCAGCTTCCGCGACGGCATAGATCGCCGTCTTGGAGAGCTCCTCGCCGCCTTTCAGCAGGTCGACAATTCCTTGCAGCGATTCGATCAGCGCATTTTTGTCGAATTCGCCCGTGACGGAATCCTTGATCGCGGCGATCGTGCCCTTGACGCGGTCGATGAGATTCTTGACAGCGTCGACGAAATCGCCGACGTCGGCATAGTCGAATTGCACGCCCAGCGCGCCGAGCTTGAAGCAGACATGTTTGTTTTCGACGAGAAGCCCGAACGCCGATTCCCCGAGGCTGCCTTTCAGGAACACCTTGACGCCCTCGTCCTTTCGCCATGTGACGACGCCCTGTTCGAGCGCGAGCGTCGTCTCTCCCACGGAGAGCGTGCCCGCGAACTCGATTCCCTGCGCCTCGATCATCTCGCACAGGCGTGCGGCGATGCCGGTGATGTCGTGATAGCCCTCGGGCGCGGTGACCGAGGCGGAACGGGAGGTGCCGTAGACCGTCACGGTCGCCTTCTCCCCGATCTGCAAGCCGAGCTGCCCCTCTTCGATGCCGACCACGACCGTTCCGAGATCGAAATTCACGCCGAGCGCCTTGAAAAGGTCTGCCGTCGCGACCGTGATCTCGAGCATGTCGCCGCTGCTTCGAACCGTCTCTTTGAGCGAGAGGATGTCGCCGAAATGCAGTCCGAGGACGCGTTCGAGCACGGTCTCCTCCTCGGCGGTGAGCGCAACGGTCGCGGGCTTCGCCGCCTTGATGAGACGGATGACTTCGGAGACGTTCGCGCACAGTTTGACGTCGCTTCCGTAGCTTACGTAGAGCATGACGTCCTGCGTCCCCTCGGTCTCGTTTTCGGTGAGGATGTATGTGATTCCGAACTTGACGGCGCCGAGCGTGAGCGTGCCGGTTGCCGCCGTGAAGTCCTTATTGAAGGTCAGCGTGACGTCGAGGTCGCGCTCGCCGAGCTTCGCCCGAATCTCCGCTTGCAGCGTGCCGTAGTCGGTGAACAGCGATTTGACCATTCTTCCGTACTTGAACACATCGATGTAGGTCTCCAACGCCGCTTTCTCTTCGTCGGAAATGGCGAATACTTCGCCGGCGCGCAGATCGACGCGGAGGGCGATGTCCTTTCCGCCTACGGTGAGCGAGGCGCCCGCGCCGAAGTTGTTTTCCGAGACGGAGAGCTCTACCCTTCCGATGGAAAGCTTGTCGCCCAAGAAGGCGCTCGCCTTTTCGCCGAGCAGTCCCATGAGCTTGTCGCCGCTGACGGCAAGGATGAGCGCGCCGCTGTCCTCATAGAGCCCGAATTTTTCCGCATCGAGCCCGTCGCCGAGTTCGATGACCGCGACGCCGAGGGCGATTGCAGCCGACTCATCGGCGGTCGCTTCCCTGCCCGCAAGCGACGAGAACAGATTTTTGACGAGGGAGAGGATGTCCTCCGTCTTTGCCTTGACATTGATGCCGTCGAGGCTGAGATAGAGATACCCGACGCCCTCTGCGTCGCTGCAATAGACGAAATTCACCGTCTGGGACGCGCTGCCGTAGGCGAGGGTGAGCGTGCCCTTCATGAAGGCGTTGCCCTTGACCGTATCCAACCCGACGGTGAGCGCGAGATCGTCCGCGGCGAGCGCGATCTCGATGTGTTTGGCTTCGGCGGCAAAGATCGCCGCAGCCCATTTGACGTACTGCAAGACGTCCGCGTACTGCTCTTTCTCGGCGTCGGTGAGGGTCCGGAAGTCCTTCCCCGCTTTGAGGTCGACCGCGGCGCCTCCCACCGTGAGGCGGACGCTCCCGCAATCCGCGATCTCGCCGTTTTCGGCGTACCGGCTCTCGGTGACCGTCAGTTGCGCGTCGCCGAGTTTGAGCTCCTTGTCCGTCAACTTTTTGAGCAGCGCGGAGAGGCGGACCGCCACGGTGAGCGCGCCATCCTCGGAGACCGTAACGGCAAAGAAGTCGTCGAGTTCGAGCGTAAAGAGCTTTTCGAGCAGGTCGGACAAGTTGTTCTTCTGTTCGGGCGTGAGCGCCGCCGTCTGCGGTTCGTCGAGGAGCGAGACCGTCGAGATCGCCGCGGGCTGCTCGCCGCGCAGAAGTCCCTTGACGTAATCCACGACGTCCTTCGGCATCGCTTTGATCTTGGAGCCGTCCAAATCGACGTAGAGGAAGCCGTCCTTTTCATAGACGACCGAGAGGTCGAGGATGTGTTTCTCCCCTCTTGCGACCGTCACGGTGGCACGCGCCTGCCTGCCCTTGATGTCGAGGCTGAGCACGCCGCTCACGCGGAGCGCGTCGCTCCCCTCCCCCTTCGTATATTCGAGAGCGAGATCGAGATAGCCGCTCTTGAAGAGGTTGGCAACGGTGTCGGCATACTTGGAAAGGTCGGTGTACGTCTCGGGTGCGGTGAGCGCGGGAATCCCTTCCTCGCTGCCCCTGACGGAGATCTCCGCGCCCAACACAAAGAGCGAGAGCGTGTCCGCATCGATAGAGAGAGCGATGTCGCCGAGGTCGAAGTCGCCGAGCGAGATGCCGAGCTCGGAGAAGAGGCGGGTGCCGTCCAAAAGGAGGGTGAGCACGTCGCCCGAGTCTTTGAGTTCGAAGAGCTTGTCGAAGTCGTCGAATACGCCGTCGAACACTTTGTCGAAGGTCAGATCTTCCCGATAGTCTTTGCCCGAACCCGATACGCCGAGATAGCCCGCGATGAGCGCGATCGCCGCCTCCGACTTCGCCTTGAATTTCAGCACGGTATCCTCGCCTTCGAGAGAGAGGTACACCGTACGGTCTTGGTAATAGAATGTCGCCTGCTTGCCCGTCGTCGTGCCCGATGACGGGGTGAGCACCGCCGTGACCGTTCCCGAAGCCGCATGGGCGCGGGTGTCGATGCGCGCCGAGACCGCCGCCGTGAACGCGCCGTCCTTGCTCGTGTAGGAGAACGTGACGTCAAAGGTCGGCTTCGTGAAGATGTCGATCGCAAAATTCACATATTTGAGGATGTCCGCATAGTCCGCCTTGTCCGCATCGAAGGTCGCCGTGCTGCCCTCGGTCACTTCCGCCTGCAACCCGAATGCGCCCTCCGAAACAGTCACGCCCAGTCTCCCTTCGGAAATTTCCAAAGCGACGTTGCCGAGGTCGAAGTTTACGCCGAGAAGGTCGAGGAGCTTCTTTCCGTTTATGCCGAACGTAAGGACGCCGTCCGATTCCGTCAAGCCGAACAGGTCGCCCTCCTCGACGAATGCGGCGAGCAGCAGAATGCCCTGCGCTTCCCGTGACTTGTCTTTCAGCCCCTTGATGCGCGTGATGAGCTCTTTGATCTGGGAGAGCTCCGCCTTGATCTTCAAGCCGCCCGCGCCGAGGTAGAGGACTTGCTCCCCGTCCGCGCCGCGTTCGAGATAGAGCGTGACGGAGACCGTCGTTTCGCCCACGGTGAGCGTGAGCTCTCCGCCCGCAAGCGAGCCGTCCGTCTTGATGTCGACGGCGCCCGCAAGGGAGACTGCCGTCCCGTCCACGGTGAAAGTCAGATTCTCGACGTTGACGCGGAGAATCTCCTGTTCGAAGAGCTCGACAAGGTGTTTGACCGATTGCAGAACATCGGTGTACTCCTCTGCGCCGTCTCCTTCCGCAAACAAATCGAAGGATTCGTCGCTGCCCTGCACGGTGAGGGAGAGCTTGCCCGCCCCGAGAGCGAGGTTGGTTCCGTCCTTTTGGACGGTGAGCTCGATCTTGCCGAGGTCGATCTCTTTCCCGAAGAGCGTTGTGGTATTCAAGAGTTTTTCGAGAAGCATCGTCCCGTCCACGGCGAGGGAAAGGGCGGAGCCCGTATCCGAGAGCGTGAACAGCTCGTCGAGATCGAGTTTCAAGAGCTTGTCGATGAGGTCGGCAAGCTTGTTCTTCTGTTCGTCCGAAAGCGCGGCGGGAGCAATGTCTGCCTCCGCAAGCGCGATCGCGGCGACCGCGGGGTCGCCCGCGCTGTTGCGCCCGTCGAGATAGGCTTTGAGCGCGTCGAAGTCGAGTTTGAGCTTTGCGCCGTCGAGGTCGAGATACAGGACGTAGCCCGCCGCCTCCTTGGCAAGCGCGAAGCCGAGGCGGTAGACCGCACCGTTCGCGGTGACGGTCACATTCCCGCCGAAGCGTTTCCCCTTGACGTCGAGGCGGAGCGTGCCGTCTGCCCGCACGCCGTCCCCCTCCGCACCGTAGGTGACGCCGATCTCGATATATTTCTTCCGGAAGATGCCGGCGAGCGCGTCCGCATACGCGGTGACATCGGTATAGCCCGTGAATTCGGACTCTTCGGGCGCAGAGTAGGCGTCGAGACCGACAAGATCGGCCCGTACGCCGTCCGCCGAGACGGAGAGCTTGCCCGAAGCGCCGACCGCGACCGCGACATTGCCGAGGTCGAAGTTCAAGCCGAGCTTGGAGAGCAATTCCGTTCCGTTCACGAGGAGAAGGAGCGTATTCTCTTCCGCGTTCTCCCGGAGCGAGAACATGCCCGTAAAGCTCTCCAAAATGCCGTCGAGCGCCTTGAAGGAGGCGTCTCCCGAATCCGAGAAGCCGAGGTACGTTCCGAGCAGGACGACCGCAGACGTTGTATTCGCCTTCAAGAGATACTTGCCGCCGAGGTTGAGATACATCACCCCGTCGAGATAGACAAACGAAAGATGTTTCTTGGCGGTAGTATCGTAGATGAAGTCGACGGAACCCTCCGCCGCCTTGTTTTTGACGTCGAAAGTGACGCTCCCCGAAAGCTGCACTTTGCCCTTTTCGAGGGAGAAATCGGCGCGGAACGCGGGGCTGCGGAAGAGCTCGACCGCCGCATCGAGATAGCGCACGATATCGATATAGCTGTCCTTGTCCGCTTCGAAGGTCGCCGTGCTGCCCTCGGTCACTGCCGCCTGCAACCCGAATGCGCCCTCCGAAACGGTCACGCCCAGTCTCCCTTCGGAAACTTCCAGAGCGACGTTGCCGAGGTCGAAGTTTACGCCGAGAAGGCCGAGAAGTTTGCTCCCGTCGACGAGGAAGGAGAGTTTCCCCTCCGTCTCCGAGAGCGAGAAGAGCCCGAAGCCGGAAAGCCCGATGAGCGCGGCTTTCGCGGGCTCCGCCGAATCCGACGCTTTGATGTCCCCGATCTTTCGGAGAAGCGCCTTGATCTCCTCGATGCCCGCCTTGATTTTCAGACCGTCGCCGATGCCGAGGTAGACCGTCTTTTCCGCGCTCTCGTAGTACACCGAGACGGGAAGAGAGGCGTCGCCGTAGCGCACCGTCGCGGTCCCGCCCACGACGCCCGAAGAGAGATCGAGCTCCGCGGAGAGTTCCGCGCGCTTTTCGCCGAGAAGGAAGGAGAGCGAGGAGACGGACAGATGGAGAACGTCCTTTCGGAACAGTTCGATGAGATAGCGTCCGTACTGCGCCGCATCGAGATAGGAATGCGCATCGGAGAGCTCGGGATAGTCCTCCGCAGAGGCGCCCGTCACGGTGAACGAGGCACCCATGACCGAGAGCGTCATGTTGTCTCCCGCTTCGCCGCCCTTATGGACGGCAAAGACGATCTCGCCGAGGTCGCTCTCTTTTGCGGTGATTCCGAAGAGCCCGAGAAGCTTTTCGACGAGCTTGCCGCCGTCTGCGGCGACGGAGAGGGAATCTCCCCCTTCCGTCAGCGTGAACAGGTCGTCGAGATCGAGCGTGAGAAGTTTATCGAGGAGCGCAAGGAGCCTGCTCTTTTGCTCTTCGCCGAGCGCCGCGGGAGCGACCTCCCCATCGAGCGCGAGTAGCGCGATCTCGGACGCCTTCGAAGGTTCGCCCTTGGCGAGCGCGACCAACTCGTCGAGATCGAGTTTGAGCTTTGCGCCGTCGAGGTCGAGATAGAGAACGGTGGAACCGCCCTCCTTGCGGTAGGCAAGTCCCAGCGAGAAGCCCGTCGCGCCGTCTGCCGAGTCGACCGAGACGCGAGCGTCCGCGCGCTTGCCCTTGATGTCTAAATAGAGCGTGCCGTCCACGGTCGGACGCTCCTCCGCCGCGTAGTGCACGTCGACTTTGAGGACGCCGCTTTGGAAGATGCCCGTGAGGACGTTCACATAGTCCGTAAGATCGGTATATCCCTCGAAACTCTCGGGGAGGGAGACGGGCATCGAACTGCCGGCGACCTCGATCGCCGCCCCTTTGAGCTCGATGTGCAGATAGCCCTTCCCGAGCTGCACGGCGACGTCGCCGAGGTCGAGGTCGACGCCGAGCGCGTCGAGAAGCTGCGTCCCTTTGACGAGCACGGTGAGCGTGTCCTTCTCCCCGTTCTCGGAGAGCGAAATGAGCCCTTCGAAGTCGAAGGAGAATGCTTTGAGGAGCGCATTGTAGTCCGCCCCCTCCGTCTCGGAGAATCCGAGGTACGCCGCAAGCAGGACGACGGCGGAGGAAGTGTCCGCCTTCAACCGATAGTCGCCCATGGCGAGATAGAGCGTCTTTTCGACGTAGTACAGCGTCGCTTCCCGCACGCTGCCCTTATAGACGAGGGTAAATTCGCCCTTTGCCGCCTTTTTGTCCGTGTCCGCCTCGATGTCGGCGCGCAGTTTGAGATCGCTCCCCTCATAGCCGATGCGCACGGCGATCGTGGGCTGGTCGAGCAGGGTGAGCAAGCTGTTCGCATATTCAACGAGGTCGATATACCCCTCTTTGGAGCCGATCTCGGCGCTCTCTGCGCCGCCGACCGTTGCAGAGAGTTTATCGGCGAGCGCGCGCACGGAGACCGTCCCGTCCTTCGTGAGGTCGACTTCCACCGAGCCGATCTCGAAGCCGAGCCCGAGCGCGCCCACGATCTTGTCGCCGTCCAAAGCGAGAGTGAGCGCATCCTCCGTCTCGGTGAGCGCGAGAAGGGAATCGAGGTCGAACGAGAGAATCTTTTCGAGGACGCTCAACTCCTCTTCGGAGAGCGAAGCGGGCTGCGCCGCCGCACCGTCTTTGATGCGCGCAAGCAAAGATTTGACGAGATTCACCGCATCCGTCAAATTCGCCCGCACTTTGATATTCTCCCCGACGGAGAGATAGACCGTGTCCTCTTCGGAGAAGTACATCACGCCGATCTCGTGCGGGGTCCCCCCGTATGTAAGCGTGAACTTGCCCTGCGCGGCTTTCTCGGCAAGGAGAATGTCGAGCGTGCCGCCGACCGAAAGCTTTTCGCCCTCGTAGCTGATGACCGCCCGCAGATACTTGCTCTTCGCAAGGGAAGCAATTCCCTTGACGTATTCCGTGATCTCGATGTAGTCCTGTGTTTCGGGGGTGAATGCCTCGCCCTTCCCGACGGAGATCTCCGCCGTCGAGAGTTTGACCGAAACTTCCGTCTCCGAGACGTTGATATGAACGTCGCCGAGGTCGAGGTCGACGCCGAGAAGCGCAAAGAGCGATCTGCTCGAAAGCGCAATGTGCAGGATATCGTTGGATTCCCACAGTTCGGGGACGAGCTCGGAGAGGTCCATCGCAAGCAGATCCGCGAGCAGGTCGCGCGCCTTTCCGTCCTCTTCCGCGCCCAGCGAACCCGTGATGAGCGCGAGCGCCTCCTCCGCATCGAGCCCGATCTTCAAACCGTCGAGGCTGAGGTAGATGCCGCCCCCCGTGTACACGAGCCCGACATGCTTTTCGGCGCTCTTATAGGAGAGCGCAAGGTCTGCGCGGACGTCGAAATCGCTGAAATCGAGGTCGACGGTGCCCGTCAGATGAAGGTCGCCCGCTTCAAGCGAGAGCTCGGCGCGCAGGGCGCCGTGCTCGTAGAGCGCGAGCAAGGTATTTGCATATTTGACAAGTTCGGCGTACCCGTCGGTCTCGAAGGAGAACGGGTCGCCCGCCGTCACGTCCACGACTATGCCGTATGCTCTGAGAGACAGCTTGCCGCCGTCCACCGAGAGCGTGACTTCGCCGAGGTCGAAGTCGGAGCCGAGCGCGGAGAGCAGCTCGCTGCCGGCGACGGCGACGGTAAAGACGTCCTCCGCCTCGCTGAGCCGTACGATGCTCCCGAAGTCGAGCGTGAAGAGCTTTTCGAGAATTTCGGCGGGGTCTCCCGTCTCGGGAAGTCCCGCATACTGCTCGACGAGGGCGAGCGCTTCTCGGACGTTCGCCTTGACGTGCAGTCCGTCCACCGTGAGGTAGAGAGAGCCGTCCCGATAGAGAATCTCCAACGCCTTCTCGTTCCCCTTATAAGTGAGCGTGACCGTTGCACGGGCGGCGACCGCCTCGATGTCGAATCCGATGTCCCCGCGCACGGAGAAATCGTCCGAAGAATAGTTGACACCGGCGCGCAGATAGCCGCCTTCGACGAGAGACAGAATCTCGCGGACGAAGGGAAGCACGTCGGTGAAGTCTCCGGGTTCGCAGACGACGCCGTCGCCCGCGCGCAGAGTAGCCTCGATGCCGAGAACGCGCACCGAAACGCCGCCGTCGAAGAGACGGAGGGTGAGGTCGCCGAGGTTGAAGTCCGCCCCGAAGGCGCGGAGAATCTCCGTGCCCTTGATGAGCAGGCGCACCTCGCTCTCTCCCCCTTCCGAAGAGATATTTGCCGCAAATTCGGGAGAGAGAAGGGTTTCGACGATGCCGCCGAGATCGAAGCCGTCCGCGGAAATTCCGCGCGTATATTCCCCGATCAGCGCGATCGCCTCCTCCGCGTCCGCTTTGAGGCGGATGCCGTCGAGGTCGAGGGATACGCTCTCTCCGTCATAGGAGAACGTCAGCTTCTTTTGCGCGCCGCTCGCCGTGAGCGTGATGTCGACGGCTCCGGACAGCGCGAAGGGCTCCGCAGTCAGCTGCACTTCTCCCGTCACGGCAAAGCCGTCCCCCGTGTAGCCGAGATCGACGGCGTATTTTCCGCCGCGGATGATGTCGGCGAGCGAACCGATGACGGGCATCGCATCGGCATAGTCCGCTTTCTCCGCATCGGCAAGCGGGGCGACCCCGTCGCCGCCGAAGGAAAGTCCGATCGCGATCTCCTTCCCGCCGACGGTGAGCGAGACGTCCGCTCGGTCGAAGGAGATGTTCTTCTCCCCGTCGAGGGCGAAGCAGAGATCCGCCTTGACGTCGAGTCCGAGAAGAGGCAAAACGGCGTGCAGTTCGGCGGCGGTGTCCGTGACGGTGAAGTCGCCGCCCGTCAGCGCGCCGAGGAGGGCGTCCGTATCCATGCCGCTCCCCTCCGTTCCATCCTCCGCGGACGGGGACGTAAACAGCGAAACAAGCTCTCCGAGGGAGAGCCTGAGTTTTGCGCCGCCGTAGGTCAAGTAGGCTTCGCCGCCGTCGAGGTGCAGGGTGAGCGCGCCGAGACGGAGCCCCGCTTTGAGGGCGTTGATATCGAAGTCCGAAAGATCGGCTTCGGAGAGGTCGAGGGAGAGCGCGCCCTCGAAGGGCTTGCCGTCCACCGTGAGCGACAGCGCGACGTCCGTGGGCTCGGAGAGAAGCGACGCGAACCCGTTCGTAAGGCAATCGAGCACGGTGAGCTGTTTCTCCGCGGGACCGACGTCCGCCGCCTCGTTGACATACTTGTAGAAATAGTCCTCGTAGGCGGTCGGGAAGTTTTCGATCTTCGCGTAACTGTACACGGTAGACGCCGTGGAGGTGCAGGGCGCCGCGATCGGTCCGTAGACCGCGCTGTACGCTTCCTCGACCTCCGTCTTGTACGTCACCCAATTCTCATCGAAGGTGAAGGAGATGGTGAGCGAGTCGAAGATGGGCGCCTCGGGCAGTCCGCCCGTGAAGATCATCTGGTTGATGTAATAGGCATTCGCGCCCTTGACGACGGTGTTGCCGTTCTCGTCCTTCTCCTCCCATGTATCGGGATTCATGATGTACGTGACCTTGTAGAGCCCGTCTCCGAGCGCCTCCACGGACGCGCTCTCGACCGTCTCCGGCTCGATGACATAGACGGAGAGCTCATAAGCGGGCAGTCCGTTGCGCGCCTTGAACCCGTTTTCGCCCGAGATCGTGAGGTTGGAGCCGGGCTGCGGCGCATCCTCCGACCATTTGGTGTTCATTTTGTCGTACCCGTCCGAACCGACGGCAGCCTCGCGCCAAATGACGCGGTCTTTGTCTTTGAGATAGCAGAATTGCCGCGCCGCATTGACAATGCTGCTCTTCGTGATGTCCGCCGAAATGAGCATGCCGTCGCGGTAGTACTTGTACGTCTGCACATCCTGCGAAACGACGGTATTCACCGTCCCGTGGTACTCGCCGTACCATTCGGTCTGCGAGGCAAACGTCCAATTCAGGCGGGCAAAGATGTCGACTCCGGTATATTCTCCCTCCTCATAGGTCTCCCCCGCTTCGACGGGCGTGGAGACGGAGCCGTATTCGAGATCGACCACGTTGCGGTCGGCAGTTTTGAAGAATGCGGAAATGATGCTGTACGCGCCGACGCCCACAGCGATCAAAACGGAGAACACCGCGACAAGCTTCATGATGACGCTGAGTTTCTCGCTCCCGATTTTTTTATGTTTTTCCTGCCTTGCGGAAGTATTGTTTTTCATCTTATGCTACCCTCCTTCCCCGCCCCGCCGCAACGGGCAAAAGCAGGTCATGACAAGTGTAATATAATCTTATGACATCATTGTACCGCAATTATGACAGAATGTCAAGGGTACGACTCGGTTTTTTTAGGGATTTTCCGAAAAATTCCGAAAAAAACAAAAAAATCCACCCCCCGAAGGGGGTGGAAGGCAAAATGTTTGTCAGTCGGGTGTCATGAGGGCGCGCACGAGCGAGGTTTCGAGCGCCGATGTGACAAAGAAATCGCGGGGCGGTTCGCCCTCCGCGGGAAGATCGGCGGCGAGCTTTCCCTTTTTCAGGACGAGGGCGCGGTGAGAGAGCGTGGCTGCCTCGCGGACGTCGTGCGTGACGAACACGACCGTCTCCCGCCGTTCCCGCCAGAGCGACGCGGTGAGGTCGATGAGCGACTTTTTCAGCGCGAGGTCGAGGGAGGAGAAGGGTTCGTCCATGAGAAGGACGTCATGGGGAAAGAGAAAGGCGCGGGCGATGGCGACGCGCTGCATCTCTCCGCCCGAAAGTTCCCGGGGACGGGCATTCTCTTTGCCCGCGAGCCCCACTTTTTCGAGCATCTGCCCGATGTCCTTCCACTGCGCCTTCGGCAGAACGAATTTCAGATTGTCCCCGGCGGTGAGATGCGGCAAGAGCTTGGGGCTCTGGAAGAGATAGGAGACGGCGCCCGTCCGCTCCACGCTCCCCTCGTACGGGATCATGCCCGCAATGGCGGAGAGCAGCGTAGACTTGCCCGCCCCGCTCTCACCGAGCACCGCGCAGATCTTCCCCTCTTCGATCTCGGCGGAGATGTCGTCGAGCGCGATGAGTTCGCCGTACCTCTTCGTGACATGGGAAAGCTTCATCGCTGCCACCTCACAAGGAGAAATTTTGCGAGGACGCACAGTCCTTCGAGCGTAAACCCGACGAATACGGCGACCAGCGTGAGCGCCATGAGACGGGGCATATCGACAAACATTTTCGCGTCCTGCATCATCCCGCCGAGACTGTGAAAGGTGTTGGAGAGCACTTCCCCCGAAACGGTGATTTTCAGCCCCATGGAGAGAATCGCCCCCGCCTGCCCGAGAAGATTGGGCGCGGAGAGCGGCAAATACATGCCGAAGATCTTGCGCCTCGCGCCGACGCCGAATGCGCGCGCAAGCTCCCCGTACTCCCGTCTCACTTCATCGAATTCGGCGAGCGCCGCGGCATATACGGCGGGCATCAGGACAAGAAAACTCACGATGGCGGGCGCGGCGCGCGGCGTGCTCCAAAGGAGCAGGATGAGAATGATCGCCATGGTCGGAACGGAGCGCAAAACGGAGACGATGGGCGCAAAAAAGGCGCGTGCCCGCGGAAAGGCGCCCGCAATCGCGGCGAGCGCCAAACCTGCGGCAAAGGAGACGGCGAAGGCGATGAGCGTGCGCAAAAACGTGCCGCCGAAGGCGCGCCAAAAGGCGCCCTCGGCAAGGAGCGTTCCCATCGCGGCAAAGGTCTCCCCCACCGACGGCAAAATATAGCCGTTCCCCACGGCGAGCGCTGCGATCAGCCAAAGAATCCAGAGAAAGAGCACCGCCGCAACGGAGAAGAGCGCGTTGTAAAGTTTGTCCTTTTTTTTCATTTACGCGATGTAGAAGAAGTCATCCGCGGGCTTGGCGGCAGAAGCGGGGTCGATGGCGAGAAGCTTGTCGAGAAAGAGCTTGACGCGCTCCTTGCAAACGCCGCTTGCCGCATACCGCACGGAGCAGTTTTCGAGGACTTGCGCCGTCAGGTTGTTCGCATCGAAGGAAGGTTTCACCCCGTCCTCGCGTACGTCCTCCAAAAGGCGGAGAACGGTCTCCGTCGAAACGGTTTTCAGATAATTTTCCGCACTTTCGAGGTATCCGATAAAGGTCGCGACGTCGCCGGGACGGCTCTCGATGACCGATTTCTTCGCAACGGCGACCGCCTGCGGATAGCCCTCGCTCCCGCCGTAGAGCTCTTGGAGATTTCCCGCCATGCGGAAGGGCGTGGGCGAGTTTTGGGTGCCCTTGATCTTGGTGCTCACCGCGGGTTCGGGACAGAGATAATAGTCGCATTTGCCGGCAGGCGAGACATTCGCGGCGTCGAATGCGATGAGATTGACCTTGGCGGGGTCGGCTTCCGCCTGCACGCTTTCGAGAACGGTGTACTCCGCGCCGTAGCTGTCAAGCACGGCTTTGAGCGTGAGCCCGGGCACATTGGGGAGCTGTACGACGCCGACTTTCTTCCCCGTGAGGACTTCCTTGCAGTTTTGAGGCGTGAGCGTCTTGCAGACCTCCGCATCCCCCGAAGTGAGGAAGAAGAAATTGCCGTTCGTCACCACGCCGAGCATCTGATAGACGTCGCCCGTTCCGAGCAGCTTGGAGGCAAGATTGACGGGAAGGATGCAAAAGTCCGCTGCGGGATTCGTCCCCGCGACATACGTCTGGATCTGACCCGAGTCGACGACTTCGAAGTCGAAGGTCTCGTCCGACTTTTTCTCCTCCGCGTCGATGGCGGCAAGCAGCGCCAGAGCGGGCGCGCCGTCGGGAGCATAGACTTCGAGTTCGCCGCCGCGCGGCGCGCAGGCACCCATGCCCGCGATCGAGGCGCATAAAAGCGCGCATACCGAAAATGTGAGCAACGATTTTTTCATATCAAAACTCCTTGATTTAATATTTGCAGAATAAGGTCTTTGCCGTCACGCCGTCGATGCTGCCGAGCTTGCCCGTGAGCGCGTTCGCCGCGGACAAGGGCGCATCGAGCACGACGCAGATGACGGAAATCTTCTTCTCATGATAAGGAATGCCCATTCTACCCACGACATATTCGCCGAATTCCGACAAAAGCGCGTTGACGCGCTCCGCGGCTTGTTCGCGCTTTTCGACGACGATGGACAGCACTTCGATTCGTTTTTCTTCCATAAAAAATCTCCCTTTGCCGCAGGGACAAAGGGAGAACAGACGCCGGGAGGCGCCCTTTCTTTCTGCGATGTCCCTTTGCGGTCAGAATCTCTTTCCGTTCAGGCGTTTTCATTATAGCACGGCGACAAAAATCGCGCAAGCGTTTTATTTTGATTTTTTCCGTTTTCTTTTGATGACGGAATAGACGATCGCCGCCGTCGCGCCGCCCGCGGCGAGCACGCACAAGAGGACGATGGCGACGATGGTGCTCGGGGACAGCCCTGCGGGACGGTTCCCCCAGCTCTTTTCGGGCTTCTCCGTGAGCGAAAAGGTGAGTTCCCCTCTCGGCAGATCGGAGCGTATCAATTCGTAGCCGCCCTGCGTCTTTTCAAAGGTCAAAGAGGGCTCGTACAGGGAATACGGCGTGACAATATCGATCTGCAACTGCTCGAAATCGCTCCAACAGCCCGCAGAGGAGAGCAGATACTGATAGGAGTAGACGTATTTCCCGGCGTTGAGGGTGACGCGCGGCATCAGCGTACAGGCGACCGTGTTGACGACGGTCCCCCCCGCGGGCACGGTGACGGCATATTCATACCACGGGCGGAGCCAGTCGGCGGTGATCGCGTTGCGCGTGACGGTCGAATAGCCGTCCTTCGTCTTGACGTTGAGCATGTCGACGACGCCGTTGTACCAATCCGTGCTCCCCACATCGGGCGGGCGGAGATTGCCCACAAAGTCGCCGAACCGCGTTTTGACGGGGTCGGCGGAGGCGGGCGCAAACGCACACAGCGCGTCCCGTTTCGTACCCGCCGCGTCGGATGAGACATAACATTCGTCGGGCAAAATGTTTTCCCCGACCGCATAGACCTCTACCTTTTTGCTCTTTTTTTCGCTTCCTTCAAGATGGGACAAGAGCCAATAGGCGTGGACTTTTCCGTCCGTCGTCTTGATGATCGCATCCTTGTCGAAGATGAGGCGCGTCGTGTTCGGATTATAATTATAGACGAGATGAAAATAATCGGGCTCTTCGCAGGCGGCGTCGGGGCGGAACACAAACGTCGTCGTGGTGACGTCGGCGTCCGCATGGAAGAAACTGTCCTCCCGCCATTCGTTCGTGATCTTTGCGACCTCGCTCGGCGCGTCGAATTTGGACGTGCCGTGGAACGCATAGCGCCTGACGGGCGCAATGCTCTCCCCCGCCACCTCGACCGTGCAGCTCTTTTCCTTTTCCTCCGTCGCGGGGACGGGGAAGTACAGCGTGATCTCCGCGTCCGTCTGCGCAGTGTTGCGGAAGGCGTATTCCGTCACGACGCGCGCCGGGCGGAGGTTCGGATAGGCGGGCGGCGGAAGCTCATCCACCGAGATCGTGATCTTCTGCCGTTCGACCCGTATGCCCGAATCCGACTTCGTGAACACGCCGCAACAGACGTCACTCTCCAAATATGAGAGATTTCCCGCATGATCGGAGGCACCCATGTCCGAAAGCGGGGCGATGGAAAGGGGCACCGCAAGCAGCAGTGCGCCGATCTTTACCGTCACGATTTATCCTCCTCGCCAAGTTTTTCGCGCATCCCCTCTTGCTCCTCCGCCTCCGGCGGGGATGCAAATTCCACCCAGAAGCAGCTCCCTTTCCCGACCTCGGAATCGACGCCGAAGGGACATCCTTGGGAGATCAAAATATTTTTCACGATGGAAAGCCCCAACCCCGTCCCCCGCACGGGACGCTTGTGCGTCTCCCGGGAGCGGTAGTATCTGTCCCAAATATTGGGAAGCTCCTCGGGCGGGATTCCCTTGCCCGTGTCATGCACTTCGAAACGGATCCTCCCCTCGCTTTCGGCGAGCGAGACCGTCACGCGCTTGTCGTCGCCGGTATAATTCACGGCGTTCCCGACGAGATTGTACACGACCTGTTCGATTCTCTCCCTGTCCGCATACGTATAGAGCGATTCTTCGATCTGCTGTTCGATGACATAGCCCTGCGTCTGGGTGAGATAGTCGAACTTATCGACGATCTTATAGACGAGCTCCGAGAGGTTGAAGGTCTGCGGCGGATGCACGCCCACCCCGGCGCGAATCCGCGAGAGGTCGAGCAGATCGTCCACGAGCGACGAAAGCCTGTCCGCTTCGTCCTCGATGATCTGCGCGTGCGCGTCCCGCTTCTCTTTGACCTCGCCCGAGATCTCGCGAATCATGGAGGCGTACGCCTTGATCATGGTGAGCGGCGTCTTGAAGTCGTGCGAGACGTTGGCGATCAGCTCCTTCTGCATCGTATCTGCCTTGGAGATCTCCTCGCGGGCATAGTCGAGCGCGTCGGAGAGCTCGGCGATCTCCATGCAGAAGTAGTCCCCGCGAAACGCGATGTCGTACTGTCCGCGGGCGAGCTCCTTGGCGCGCGCCGTGACCTCCGAGACGGGACGGGTGATGACGTTGGAGACAAAGGCGCTCACCACAAAGGCGAGCACGACGGCGAAGAGCGCCGTCACGAGGGACATGAGCCAAAGATTGCTTTCAAGCGCATGGATCCTCGTCAAAAAGCCCAACACGCAGAGATACGCGCGCTGTCCTTCCAAAGTTACGGCGGTCGCATAGATGACTGCGTTCTCATACATCAGGACGGTGCTCGTGTCGCCGCCGCTCAGCCGTCCCTCGACCTCCCGCACGATGCCCGTATATTTGCCGTCGTCCTCTATGAGGAGCACGTTGCCGTCGGGGTCGAGAAAGCGGATGGTGACGTCGTACGTCTCCTCGATCTGGCTCTGCTGTCCCCAGACTTTGTACGCACCGCCGCCCGCCGCGGCGACCGCCTCCCCCATCTCCTCTCCCGCTTTCTGCACGGAATCCACCGTCTGCGCGCGGTAACTTTGCCCCACGAGCAGACTTTGCAGCGCAAGAAAAACGAGGATGAGCACGATCGCGAACACGGTAAAAACCAACCACAGAATGATTCTGAGGCTGCGGTATGCTCTTCTCTGTTTTTTCATATTCTCCACGTTACTTATTGCCGGGAATCGAACTTATAGCCGTGACCGCGCAGCGTGACGATGAATCTCCTGTACTCTTTGAGGTTGCTGCGGAGCATCTTCACATGCGTATCCACCGTGCGGTCGTCCCCGTAGAAATCGTACCCCCACACCTTGCTGAGCAACACGTCGCGCGTGAGCGCCACGCCCTCGTTCTGGACGAAAAAGAAAAGAAGTTCGTACTCCTTCGGGGTGAGCTCCGCTTTTTCGCCGTCCACATAGACGCTGCGCCCGGCGATATCCACTTTGAGACCGCCGAATTCGAGCACCTGTCCGCTCCGCTGTTTGAGATTCCCCCGCCGCACGACGGCGTTGATGCGGGCGAGGACTTCCTTGGGGGAAAACGGCTTGGTAACATAGTCGTCCGAGCCCATCTCGAATCCGAACAGTTTATCGTACTCCTCTCCGCGCGCCGAGAGCATGAGGATGGGCACATCGGAAAACTTTCTGATCTCTTTGACCGCCGAGAACCCGTCCAGCTTGGGCATCATGACGTCCATGAGCACGGCGTCATACGACGACGAGCGGCATTTTTCCACCGCTTCCATGCCGTCCCGCGCTTCGTCCGCCTCTCCGCCGTCGAATTCGACATACTCGCGCAAAACCGCGCGGATCATGTCCTCGTCATCCACAATGAGGATCTTCATCGTGTTTCTCCTTTCGTTTCTCACATTATATAGGCGTTCCGTCAAAGCTGCCTAAACGTCCCGTGAAAATTGCGTGAAATCTTTCTCCTTTCATTATACCATGTTCCGCGGCTTTGTCAAGAAAATTTTCTCCGCGGCAAAAAATAGGAAACAAACGTTTGACTTATCCGAACAAATGTGCTATACTCGTGGTATGATATCGGAAGAGAAACTGAAAATTTTGACCGAGAGCGCAAAATACGACGTATCGTGTTCGTCCTCGGGCAGCGGGCGCAAGAACGGCGGCGGCATGGGGAACGGTTTCGCCGCGGGTTGCTGCCATTCCTTCACGCCCGACGGGAGATGTATCTCCCTGTTGAAGATTCTCTTGTCCAACGACTGCATCTTCCGCTGCAAGTACTGTCCCTCGCGCGCGGATGCGGACGTGCCGAGAACAACGGCAACGCCCGAGGAGATCTGCGGACTCGTCATGGATTTTTACAAACGCAACTATATCGAAGGGCTCTTCCTCTCTTCCGCCGTGCACATCTCGCCCGATCATACGATGGAACAGCTCCTGCTCACCGTAAAAAAATTGCGCACGGAGTACAGATTTTTCGGATATATCCACCTCAAAGGGATTCCGCATGCGGATGAATCGCTCGTCCGCGAGGCGGCAAAATATGCCGACCGCATGAGCTACAACATCGAGCTCCCCTCCGAACGGAGTCTCAAACTCCTCGCGCCGCAAAAGAGCAAGGAGAGCGTGCTCGCGCCCATGCGCCAACTGCAAAGAGAGGCAAAGATCTTCAAGGAAGAAGGGCGCAAGGGGCACTTTTTGCCCGCAGGACAGACGACCCAGATGATCATCGGCGCATCGCCCGAGCCCGACGGACAGATTCTGCGGCTGACCGAGAGTTTATACCGAAAAACGGGCTTGAAGCGCGTGTATTATTCCTCGTATGTGCCCGTCGTGCACGATTCGCTGCTCCCCGACGTCGCCGCGGGGGCGATGCGGGAGCACCGTCTGTACCAGGCGGATTGGCTGCTCCGATTTTACGGATTCAGCGTCGAGGAGATCGTCGAAGAGGACGGGAACCTCTCCCTCGAACACGACCCGAAGTGCAGCTGGGCGCTTCGGAACCTGCATCTCTTTCCGGTCGAGGTCAACACCGCCCCTCTCGAAATGCTCCTGCGCGTCCCGGGAATCGGCGCAAGAAGCGCTTACAAGATCATGGAAGCGAGAAAATACACGCGGCTCACCTTCGACGACCTCAAAAAGATGAAGATCGCCATGAAAAACGCCCGCCATTTCATCACGGCAGGCGGAAAATATTGCGGCGGCGCGTCGATGCGCGGATGGCTCGCCCCGGCGGAACGGACGGGCGTACAGATGAGCATATTCGAATATCAGGCGGCGCAGTCGGCGCTGACGGGGGAATTATGATCTATTTTTATGACGGAAGCAAGGAGGCGTTTCTGACCGCCTTCCTCATCGCGTTCTCCGACGATGACGCGGTGCTCACCTCGGGGAACAAACAGATCGGGCTCGGACAGCAGACCGTCTTTGTGCGCGCGGACAAGGCGCGCGCAAGGCGCGCCGAAGAGCGCTTTCTCCAACTCGACAAAAAGAGCATGCACGACCTCGACACCCTGCTCCGCAGCGGCGCGGAGAACAAGGATACCGTCGCCTATCAATATATGAAGATGATCGCGGCGCGCGGCATGCCCGTGCGGGAAATGCTTGCGGAGGACGCCATCTGCGCGGCGGCGGAGTGCATGCGGCGCGTGGGGTTCGAAGTCCACCGCATGCTCGGGTTCCTCC
This sequence comes from uncultured Clostridia bacterium, assembly GCA_947625385.1. Lineage (GTDB taxonomy): Bacteria > Bacillota > Clostridia > Christensenellales > Borkfalkiaceae > Gallimonas. Next base: position 49,361 of record CANQOB010000005.1, on the reverse strand, counting down.
GCTTTATCGAGAGCGCGAGCGGCGCGCTGTACGCGCCCGTCTCCCCGGACAACGATATCTGCGATCTCCTCGTGCCCCACTTCCGTGCGCGTCTGCCGGAATATCCCTTCCTCATCCACGATGTGAAGCGCAAAAAAGCCGCCGTCTATGACGGGAAAAACACGTTTACCGCGCCGCTTGCCTCTGCGGAAGTCGTCCTGTCCGCGGATGAAGCGGCATGGCAGAATCTTTGGAAACAATACTACCGGAGCGTGAATATCCCTTCGCGGGAGCGGCTCCGGCAGATGCGCGGCTACATGCCCGTGCGCTATTGGAAATTCATGCCCGAGAAGTCTCCCTGACGAGCCCCTCCACCGCGGCAAGGTGCCCTTGCGTTTCGGACAGAATGCGCGTGAGCACCGCCGCCGCGTCGGGGTTTTCGAGGTCGGCAAGGATGGCGGAGAGCCGCTCGATGAGCCCGCGCTCCATGCGCAGGTCGGCTTCGAGCATGCTTGCCGCCGTCTTGCCGTATTCCACGCAGGAAGCCGAGTAATAGGAGACGGGGAAGGGCGGGCAAGCGGTAAAGACGGGGCTTGCGCCGAGCTTGGTCACGAGATCTCCCAGCGTAAAGAGTTGGCGCAGTTTTTCCGCGCCCAGCTTTTCGAGCGCACGCGCCGTTTCGACATCGCAGACCCCGAGCGCGATCGCCTGATAGAAATATTGCAGGGTCGCGGTGAGCACCCCTCCTCTTCCCGCGTACATGGGTGAGACTGCCCGCAGCGCGCGGGCGTCTCTCTTGATCTCGGCAGAAAATTCCATAGACACCTCTCGTTTTTATCATGGTATGCGGGAAGTGTTTTTCGGGTGCATGAAATGCGCCGCGGCTTTTGCCGCGGCGCATTTCCTCAAAACTCCGATTCGTAATGGCAGTCGGAATACTGTGTGGGGGGCATCGTCTCGCCCTCTCCGACATAGACGGTATTGACGACTTTGCCGTTCCTGTCCACGACCTTGTACGCGCCCGTCTTGGGGCAAATATCTCCGCAGTTGAGTTTCATGCTTTCACCTCCGAAAGCAGTATGCGCAGGCGGCAGCCCTTTATACGCAGCCTGCAAGATCGAGAATGAGCACGGCGATCGCCAAAATGAGCAAGTACAGCGCGAACCACTGATAGTTCGCGTTTTTTGCGAGCTTTTTCATGAGGCGCAGGGACAGAAAACCCGTGCACGCCGAGAGCAGAACGCCGAGCAGAACGCCGCAGACCTCCGCCGCCCCGATGTCCGTTGCGGTCGGTCCGGTCAGCGCCCCCGCAAGTCCCACGGCGAATCCGCCTAAAATGACGGGAATGCTCATGAGGAAGGAGAACGTTGCCGCCTCTTCGCTGTCGGCGCCCGCGAGCGTACCGACGGCGATGGTCGAACCGCTGCGCGAGATGCCCGGGAACACCGCAACCGCCTGCATCAGCCCCATCGAAAGAGCCTGCCCCCATCCGAACGTCTTTTTTCTGCGCTTTTTTGCCCCGCAGGCGAGGAGCAGGCAAGCGGTAGCGCCGAAGCAGAGACAGAGCAGAAAAATTCCGCGCGGACCCGCAAAGAGCGCGTCGATGGCGTCTCCGAAGAGCAGCCCCACCGCCGCGGCGGGAACGGTCGCAACGCCCAACAGAAGGATGCGTTTGGGCTGTCTGAACAGCGCGAGAAGTTCTTTTCTGTATGCAAAAACGACCGCAAACAGCGTGCCGAGATGGAGCATGAGATTGAGAAACGTCATGCTGCCGCCCGAAAACGTCACGCCGAGCAGCCGTTCCAATAGAACGAGATGTCCGCTGGAAGAAACGGGCAGGAACTCTGTGAGTCCCTGCACCGTACCGAGTAAAATACAATAGATTACAAATCCCATCCGGTGCCCGCGGCGGGTCGGAATGGATTAACCGAGGTTTTTGAGATCCTTGAACGCGTCCTCGTAGATGGTCTTGCTCGCCTCGTAGTAGTCGTTTTGGATCGCCGTCTGCCGCTCGGAGAGATAGCTCTCGACCGCCTGCGCTTTGAGCGCCTCGAAGTAGAGGTAAGAGAAGCTGTTCTCGCGCTCCTGTGAACCGCCCTTGCGCTCATCGTAGTTGAACGAGAACGTGAAATCGTTGTCCTTCATGTCTGCGAAGGAGAAGGTGCAGTAGATGACGTGCCAGCCGTAATCGCTGGGGACCACGATGAAGTTGCCCGCGCCCTTCTTGACGACTTCCTGTGCAGCATATTCGAATTCCGGGACAAAGGACGTCTTATACGGGGAGATCACGTATCCGAGGTAGGTATTGAGACCCGCCGTATCCGTATTATACGCAAAGGAGAGCTCGTTTATGACGGAGAACGCGGTGTTCTCCCACGTGTCCGCCACGAACATCTCGTTCGGGTCGAACGGCGAGCCGTCGGCAGCGGAGACCTTGCCGCTCGCGTAAACGAATTTGGCATAGTTCACATCGGTCGCCTTGTGTTCGTCCGTTGCCTCCGCACCGTAAGTGAAATCGGCGACGGTATAGAAATCCGCATTGCCGACCTCGGGGGCGTATCCGTCGAAATCCACTTTGAGCTGCTTATCCCCGCCGTATTTCGCAAATTCGAGATAATCCGCCATTTCGCCGAGGAATTCGTCGATATTGATGCGGTTGGGCGTGAGAACGTATTTTCCGTCGTCGTCCTCCGCCACTGTGCCGTTGTAGGTGTATTTGCCGTAGTAGTTCTTCAAGGTCTCATACTTCTGCAAGCCGTCCGTCGGCTCGCCTTCCTTGGGGAAGTTGTCCTCGAAGAAGAGGCGGTTCCTCGTGCCGTCCCCGCCGGGGAAGCCGTCCGTCGCCTCATAGGAGAAATCGTCCTTCCCCGTGAACCAAGTGCCGCGCTGGTCGGTCGCGACGACTTGTTCGAGAAGTTTCTGACGGGTGGTATATTTGTTTCCGTCCTTATCGTTCCTGTCCCCGGACGCGTCGGTCAGATCTTGCGACTGCGTGGCGGAGAAGGGAAGAAGGATATTGATGACGAAACCGTAATTTCCGTCGTTGGGGGTAAGGATGAGCGCGGTATCCGACATGTTGTTGAGGTCCGTCTCGAAAGCGGATTCGTCCTCGAACTTCTCCTTCTGCGCGGCGAGCGTCTCGGAGAACGTGCGCTCCGCAAACTCTTTGGTCAGTTTTGCGGCGCCCTCCTCTTCGAGGAGATCGTTTACTTTGTCGAGGATGATCGTCTCATACTGCGATTTGAGTTGCAGATAGAAATACGAGGTGTTTTCGATCTCCGCCGTGCTCTCGTTCGCGCCCAACAGGCTGTTGGCGCGCAGGCTCGCGATGAAACGGTTGTAAGCCTTCTTGCGCGTGGAAGGCGTGGAGCCCTCCTGCGGTTCGTATTCGTTGTCTTTGAGTTGGGACGCGAGCCCCGTATAGACGCGATAATGCGCATCGGTCGTGAAGTAGTCCTCATCCTCGGTATCCGCTCCCGTGGGGCGGGTGCGGACTTCGGAATCGGGCGTGTAGTCCCCTTCCTCCGTCGCCTTGATATAGTTGGTCTCGGCGGAATCGATGGATTGGTTGAGGGCGACGCGCACATCGTACTTTGCCTTTGCCTCTTCGTCGTCGGTGAGGAAGAACGCAAGGCTTGCGGCTGCCGCAGCCTCTTCGGGGCGGTCGGCATTCATGTACGACTGATACGCCGTGAGGTCGCCGTCCGCATAGTCCGTCTTGTTCTCTTCGGAATCGCTGTATTTTTTCGCAAGATAGGCAACGGAGTACTGCACGCGCATCTGGCGGGTGGCAAGGGAATCCGCGATCATGTCGAAGATATCCGCTACGTCATAGCCGTATTGTGCAAGATAGCTGTAATTGGAGATAAAGCTCGCTGCCATTTCCTGCTTGGTGATGACGGCCTTCGTGATGAAGCCCTTTTGCGCCTCGCCGAATTCCTCCCCGAAGCGGTCGCTTTTCGTGATGTCCACTTCGGCGATGACCTGCGCATAATCTTTTACGCTGTCCGTGGTCGTGAGCGCATCGCATCCCGCGAGCGTTCCGCAGGCAAGGACTGCCGCGATCCCGACGGCAAACGCTTTTTTTGTCTTGTTCATAACAACTCCTTGGGCTGTATTTCTCGTTCCGTGTGCGCGCGCAATGCGCGCCCCCGTATTCGTCGCTTTTACCATTATAACGCATTTCAACGAAATGTGCAAATAATTTCGGTGAAAATTACTTAAAATTTGCGGCAAATTTCAAAAATCTTGTCATTTGCAGCATGGTTTTGGAGCCGTCCCCCATGTTTTTGAACCGGATGCGCGGCGCCGTCGTCATTTCGAGGGAGACGAGGGCGGCATATTTTTGCATTGCCGCCGCCATGCCCGCCGTCGAGAGTGCGCCGAGTTCGCAAAATTCCAAAACGCCGCCCTTGGCTCCCACCGAGACCTTTTTCACGCGGAGGGGCGCGGCATAGCTCTTCATCACCGCGATGACGAGCAGATTGAGCGCCGGCGGCGGAAGAGGTCCGTAGTTCTCCTCCATGGAATCGCATACCCGCTTATAGTCATCGAGGGAGCGGATCTCCGCGATCTGCTTATAGCAGTCCATGCGGCCCGCGTTGGATTCCACATAGCTCTCCGGAAGATAAGCGGTCACTTTGACGTCGAGATCGACGCTCTCCCGTCTCTCGCCCGTGAGTTCCTCTTTGAGAATCTTCGAATAGAGCTCATAGCCTACTTTGTCCATCTGCCCGTGCTGTTCCGCACCGAGCACGTTCCCCGCCCCCCTGATCTCGAGGTCGCGCATGGCGATCTTGAAGCCCGAGCCGAGTTCGGTGAACTGCATGACGGCTTTGAGCCGCTCGGCGGCGTTCTCCGTCATGACCCGTTCGGGCTTGTAGGTAAAGTAGGCGTGCGCAAGGCGGGTCCCCCGCCCGACCCGTCCGCGCAGCTGATAGAGCTGGGCGATGCCGAGACGGTCGGAATCGATGACGATGAGGGTGTTGGCATTGGGCAGGTCGATGCCGTTCTCGATGATGGTCGTCGTGACGAGGATATCGTATTCCCCGCGGTAGAAGCCGAACACGTTCTTTTCGAGCGCGGTATGCTCCATTCTGCCGTGCGCCACGGTGACGCGCGCCTCGGGCACGATGGCTTGCACCTTTGCCGCGAAGTCTAAAATGCTCTCCACGCGGTTGTAGAGGAGAAAGATCTGCCCCTTGCGCGCGATCTCCCGCACGCAGGCGTCGCGGATGAGCGTCTCCGTCTCCTCGGCGACATAGGTCTGCACGGGCAGGCGGGCGGAGGGCGGCGTCTGGATGGTGGAGATGTCGCGGATTCCCGAGAGGGAGAGATGCAAAGTGCGCGGGATGGGCGTCGCCGTCATGGTGAGGCAGTCCACGTTGCGCTTGACGTTCTTGATCTTCTCCTTGTGCTCCACGCCGAAGCGCTGTTCCTCGTCGAGGATGAGCAGACCGAGGTCGGAAAAGACGACATCGTCCGAGAGCAGGCGGTGGGTGCCGACGACGAGGTCTATCTCGCCCTTTTTCAGGGCGGCGAGCGTCGTTTGAATCTCCCGCTCCGTGCGGAACCGGTTGAGCGCGGCAACGCGCACGCCGAAGCTCCCCATCCGCTCGCAGGCGGTGCGGAAGTGCTGTTCGGAAAGAACGGTGCTCGGGCACATCAACGCCGTCTGTCTCCCCGCAAGGATGCACAGATACGCCGCGCGCAGGGCGACTTCCGTCTTGCCGAAGCCCACGTCCCCGCAGAGCAGCCTGTCCATGACCTTATCCGAGCACATATCTTCCTTGATCTCGGCGATCGAGCGGAGCTGATCGGCGGTCTCCTCATAGGGAAACGCCGCCTCGAACTCCTCCATCTCCTCCCGGTACTCGGGAAAGACATAGCCCCGCCTTTCCTGCCGCTCGGCGTAAAGCTGTTTGAGGTCGAACGCCATCTTTTTGAGCGAGGCGCGGACGCGCGCCTTGACGCGTTCGAACTCCGCTCCGCCGATCTTCGAGAGCGCGGGGGCGTCCCCGCCCATGTATTTGGACAGGACGTCCATCTGTTCGACGGGGACATACAGCGTATCGCCGCCGCGGTATTCGAGCGCGACGTATTCCTTGACTCCGTCCCCCGTCTCGATCTTCTTGGTGCCGGTGACCCGCCCGATGCCGTGCGTCTCATGGACGGCATAGTCCCCCACTTCGGGCGCGAGGAAGAGGTCTCCCCGCCGCCTGCGGATGCGTTTTTCCGGGGCGCGCTTGGTGAAGAGATCCCCCGTCCCGATGACGGCGAGCTTACATTCGTGCAATAAAAAACCGCTCTCGAGCGTCTCGGAGAGCACGGCGACGCCGCGGAACCCGTCCAGCCGCGCCCCCGCAGACAGGGCGTAGGGAATCTCCGCGTCCGTGAGAAGATCTTCGAGTTTTTGCACGCGCTCCCCGCTGCCCGCGTACAGCATGACGCGGTAGCCCGTTTTGAGCCACGCGCGGATGTCCGTCGCCAATTCGGGCAGAGAATTGAGATACCGCCGCGCGGGCGCGGAGGTAAAGGCGTGCATCGCCATGGGCGTGAACAGCCTCACGTTTCCCATGAAGGTCGAGAGCGCGAGGCAGCGTCTGCCGTTGAAGGAGAGTTTTTCCTGCGGAATGTACTGCGCAAGGGAAAACCGCATACATTCGCCGCCCTCATACAGCGTGCGGTAGCGCTCGGCGTGCTCCTTGTACAGCCCGTCGAGCTTGTCGCAGATGAGTTTGCATTCGTCGAATATGAGGAGGGTGTCCCCGGGTAGAAGGTCAAACAGGCAGGCGGAATTTGCAAGAAGCGGCAAAACGAAATCGGAAGAACCGTTCGCGTTCAACGCGTCCGCGATCTTGCGCATGCGGGAAAGCGCATCCGCCGAGGGCGCGCAAGCGAGTTCGCGGTCGAGCACGGCGCGAATTTTTTCCCTGTCGCCGTCCGTGGCAACGGCGTCCGTCGCCGCGACGATGCGCACGCCTTCCGCAAGGGGATAGCGCTCTCCCGTGACTTCGTCGTAGGGCTTGATCGCCTCCACTTCGTCGCCGAAGAAATCGATGCGCACGGGGTGTTCCGCATTCACGGGGAAGATGTCGAGAATGTCGCCGCGGAGGGCGAAAGCGCCCCGCCCGCTCACCTCGTACTCGCGCTGATAGCCGAGCCGCACGAGCTCGCCCGCAAGTTCGCCGAGCTCGCGCGTGTCCCCCACCGCGAGACAGACTTCCCCCGTCCTGCGCGGAACGAGCTGGATGGCGGCTTCGATGTCCGCCACGAGGATGCGCGCGCCGTTTTCCCATGCGGACAGCGCCGAGAGACGGGAATACAATGCGTCCTTGGAGCCCGCGGCGCGATAGGTGAGCACTTCGTCTTTTGCGGTGAGCCGCGCCGCCCTTTCCCCCGTGAGCGCAGAAAGAGCCGCCGCAGCGCGTGCGGCGGAGATCGCGTCGGCAGTGAGATAGAGAATCCGCCCCTTGGCAAGGGCGCCGACAAGATATTTGCGGGCGTCGGTCAGTCCGTAGGCCGACGCGGGCACGCCGCGGGCGACGTCGCCGCCGAGGAGCGCAAACTCCCCGCCGATTTGTTCGAAGGAATAAAAGCTCATCCGTTAAATCTGGTCATGACAAGGTCGATCTTCGTCCCTGCGGCGATGGAGACCGCCGCCTCCGCCGCGCGTTTGCACGCTGCGGTAAAGAGCTCGTAATCCTCCCGCTTGACTTCGGAAAGGACGTAGTCGATGAGCGGGAGAGGCTCCCCCTCCTCCCGGATCCCGATGCGGATGCGCGCAAAATCGGTAGCGCCCGTCTCCGCAATGACGGAGCGCATGCCGTTGTGCGTTCCCGCGCTTCCCGAGGGACGGATGCGCACATGCCCTTTGGGCAGGTCGTAATCGTCGTAGATGACGATGAGCTGCCGCGAAGAGAGCCGATACTTGCGCATGAGCTGCGCGACGCTCCTGCCCGAGTTGTTCATGTACGTCAAAGGGCGGGCGATGATGACTTTCTCCCCCGCGAGACGGGCTTCGGCAACGCTCGCTTCGCACTCGCGCCTGCTGAACTTCGCATGAAGCAGTTCGGCGCAATCTCCCGCGGCGAGAAAGCCCATGTTATGAAAGGTTTTCGCATACTTTTCCTCGGGATTCCCGAGTCCGACTATGAGATACATACGCTTGGAAGCAAAGAACGGAATTCCGCACTATGCGGAAAAAGTATCAGAAAAGCCGCCGTCCGGCGGCTTTTTGTCAGTCGTAGATCTTACTCATCGGCTTATCGAGGTAGACGTTCTCGATCGCCGCCGCGAAGATGTCCGCCGTCGTCAAGATCTTCATCTTGGGCAGCATCTTTTCGGGCGGAAGCTGAATGGTGTCGAGCATGACGAGCTCGTCGATGGGAGAATTTTCCAGCCGTTCGAGCGCGGGACCGGAGAGGACGGCGTGCGTGCAGCAAGCTTTGATCTCGACCGCGCCCGCATCCACGAGCGCCTGCGCGCCCTGTACGATGGTGCCCGCCGTGTCGATCATGTCGTCCACGAGGAGACACTTCTTGCCGCGGACGTCGCCGATGATGTTCATGACTTCCATGACGTTCGCCTTGGGACGGCGCTTGTCGATGATCGCCATGCGGCAGCCGAGGCGTTCGGCGACCTTTCTCGCCCGCCCGACCGAGCCTACGTCGGGGGAGATGACCATGAAATCCTCGTCCACCTTGTCCGCAAAATAATTGTAGAGCGTGGGTCCGCCGAGGAGGTTGTCCACGGGGATATTGAAGAAACCCTGAATCTGCGACGCGTGCAAGTCCATCGTGAGTACTCTGTCCGCGCCTGCCGTCGTCAGAAGATCGGCGACGAGCTTTGCCGTGATGGGGTCGCGGGAACGCGCCTTTCTGTCCTGCCGCGCATACCCGAAATAGGGAATGACGGCTGTCACCCGTCCGACGGACGCACGGCGCGCCGCGTCGATCATGATGAGCAGTTCCATGAGATTGTCATTGACGGGAGCCGACGTGGACTGAATGATGAACAAGTCTCTGCCGCGCACCGTCTCGCCGATGTGGACGCTCGTCTCGCCGTCGGAAAATTTGCTTACTTCGCAATCGCCGAGGCTCGTGTTGAGCTTTTTGGCAATCTTTTCCGCCAGCGGCAGATTGGAGTTGCCCGCAAACAATTTGATTTCGTTCCCATGCGTGATCACGCTATCCATCCTCCGTGTATTTCGAACACAAATGTTATTTTACATTTTTTTTGCGCGTTCGTCAATCGTTTCGAGGGCGGTTTTTCCCGCCAAATAAATTTTATTGGCGGTCGCCGAGCGCGCGCCTGACTGCCCGGCGATAATTTTCATAGAGCGCGCCGAAGGCTTCCCTGTCCTTTGAGGGCAAAAAGACGCGTTCGGACTTTCTCGCCTGCGCGATCCCGTCCGCGCTCTCCGCGCCCAGCGCGATCGCCGAAAGGTACGCCGCGCCGAGGGCGGTGCTCTCCCGCTCGACGGGTCTGTCGACGGGAATCCCCAGAACGTCCGACTGGAATTGCATCAAAAAGTCGTTTGCCGACGCGCCGCCGTCGCACTTGACGGAACGAAGAGGGATCCCGCTGTCCCGCTCCATACAGCCCGCCAGATCTTTTGCGCCGTAGGCGATGCTTTCGAGGACGGCGCGGACGATGTGCTCTTTGCGCGTGCCGCGCGTGATTCCCGCGATGAGGCCGCGCGCTTCGCTGTCCCAATAGGGCGCGCCCAGCCCCGTGAAGGCGGGGACGAACACGACTCCCTCCGAGGAGGGCACCGAGCGGGCAAGCCGTTCGCTCTCGGCGGCGTCCGAGATGAGCCCCATCTCGTCGCGCAGCCATTTTACGCTGCTCCCCGCATGAAAGACGCTCCCTTCGAGGCAGTACGTCGTCTTGCCGCCCACGCTCGCCGCGACCGTCGTCAACAGCCCGCTGTGCGAGGCGACGGGCTTCTCCCCCGTCGGAAAGAGCATGAAGAGCCCCGTGCCGTAGGTGATCTTCGCGTCACCGTCCGTAAGACATGCCTGTCCGAAGAGCGCGGCTTGCTGGTCGCCGAGCACGCCCGCCACGGGCACCTTTCTGCCGCCGAGCGTCATCTCCCCCATCCTTGCGTCCGAAGGATACGCCGCGGGGAGAATCTCGCGCGGGATGCCGAAATAGCCGAGGAGACCGTCGTCCCATGCGAGGGTGCGGATGTTGAAGAGCATGGTGCGGGAGGCATTGGTGTAGTCGGTGGCGAAATTCCCCGTAAACTTATAAATAAGGTAACTGTCGACGGTTCCCGCCATGAGCTCGTGCGCTGCGAGCAGTCGCTTCGCCTCGGGGACGCGGTCGAGCACCCACCGTATCTTGCTCGCGGAAAAATAGGCGTCCGGCATGAGCCCCGTCTTTTCGCGGATGACGGCGGCGGCCTCCGCGGGAATGGACTTGCAGAATTCGCTCGTCCGACGGCACTGCCACACGATGGCGGGCGCGACCGGTTCGCCCGTCTTTGCGTTCCAAAGGACGACGGTCTCGCGCTGGTTGGCGATTCCGACCCCGAGGACGTTCTCCGCACCCGCGACGCGGGCGCAGTCGGAGAGCACGTACGCCGCCTTGTAGTAGATCTCCTCCGCGTCCTGCTCTACCCAACCGGGGAAGGGATACCTGCTCGGAAATTCCTGCTGCGCGCGGTGCACGAAGGCGCGTTTTTCGACGTCATAGAGGAACGCACGGATGCTCGTCGTTCCCGCGTCAAGGGAAATGATGTATTTCATACCGACTCCTGCCGATGGCTCCCATCGGAATTTATTCTGCGTCCGACCCGACATTCCCGCGGGCGAGGAGGGCGACCCGTGACCCCGCAAGCAGGGCAAGGCGCTCCCGATCGCCGAGCGCGCCGAGGCGGAGAACGACGGTCTTTTCCTTTTTGCCGCGCGTAAGCCGCGCAGACAGGCACGGTTCGCCGCGCTCCACGGCGCCGCGGACATGTTCGAGCGCGAGCACATCGCCCGCAGCGAGCGCAGTATCGCAGGAAAGAGGCAAGATGCCCCAGTCGCAGAGATGACGGCGCGTCTTTTCGGAATAGGTTTTTGCGAGCACGGCGACGACCGACTGTTCGCGCATCGCGATGGCTTCGCCCCACGGCGCGCCCTCCGCAGACCGCCGACAGACGGCATACTTCGCGGACATGGTACCCCCGTTTTCGCTCCGACCGAGGCAGAACGCCTTCGGTTCATGCTCCCCCTTCTCTTGCATGACGACGGTCAGAAGGAGATCGTCGGGGAGCGGGGGGAACTCCGCGAGAGGCGATGTGCCCTCCGGATAGCCGAAAGGTGCGCCGTCGCCCGCAAATTCCTCCCGGAAGGCGCGGTAACAGTCCCCGCACCGGACCGCCTTTTTCAGCCGACGGACGCCCGTCCCGCCCGCGGCGGCAAGACGTCCGCAAAGCGCGCTCGCGGCGATGGTGCGCGCGTCGAGCACGATGTTCTCGCGGTTCGACAGAGCGGGCTCCCGCACGTTTGCGCAGACGCCCGCGTCGATGAGCGCGGCAAGATAGCCCGCTTCCGAAGCTGCACGGAGCGCCGAGCCCGAAGCGGGCTCGATCGCCAGCGGAAACCGCACGCTCTTTCCCCGTAGGATCTCCGCGACCTCCGCCATGGTCTCGAAATCCGCGTCCCGAATTACCCCGCCGCGGATGCCGTCCTCCCGGCAATACGTCTCCGCCGCCTCCGATTCTTGCAGAACGCGCAGGGGGACGATCTCTCCGAAAAAGTTCGCCATGGGCTCCGTCTCGGTGAGATTGAGCACGACGCCGCCCTCATAGTAAGCGGGTTGCACGGGCGCGAGCGGCATCCCCTCCCGTCCGTGCGCGGAGAGGTATTCCAGCGTCCGCGCGTCCGTCTGCCAAAGGGTGGAAAAGACCTTCCCGGCGAGGGCGCGGTCGACGCCGAGGCGGAATTCCACAGAGAGAGAATCGAGCCCGGGACCGAAAAATTCGAGCACCTTTCCCTCCGAATATCTGCCTGTTTGCAGAGCCTGCAACAGGGCGAGCGCAACGTCGACGGGTCCCACCCCCTTCGGGGGCTTCCCCTTGACAAAGACGGCAAAGGGCGTGAGGTCCGGCATACGGCGGTCGGTCGCCGCCCGCAGAAGATCCCCCTCGTCGCCCATGATCGCGACGGCGCCCAGCGCGCCGAGGGCGCACGGAAAGGAGACAAGCGCGCATGTTCCCGTCGCCGCCTCGCACTCCGCAAGATAAAAAGCCGGGGACGCGCCGCCATAGACGACCGTCCCGCCGAACTTCTTCGCAGCGGCACGGGAGAAGGCGTCGCCGCGGTCGGCGAACAGGATATGCCTCGGGAAGGAGAGCGAGCCCCCGATCGCGTCCGCCGTGCGGAACAAATTCTCGTGGACCGACCGATCGGTAGCAAACAAGTCGAAGGACGCGCCGTGCGCCTCCGAAACGGCGTGCACCATCGTATGCGAGCGCGCCGACTCCTTTTTATCCGAAGTCATGAACGCCTGCGACTCTTTGATGAGCCGCCCCTCCATAAAATACACACCCTGTCGGATGACTTTCACTTGAAACCTCCTGCCCGACCCTTCGGCGAGCCTGTCAATATCATATCATTTTTTCGGCGGGATTTCAAGAGCTTGGCGAAAATAATTGCTTTTTTCCCGAAAACAGACTATAATGACGGTATGGAAACGCTCCCCGACAAAAAATATCCTTTCAAATTTTCACCGCTCATGACGGTACTCTCCGTGCTCGGGCTCTTGCTCTGTGCGGCGGGAATCGGACTCACGACATGGCAGTTCGTCGATTTCCTCGGCGGAGACATCTCCTCCGTCTATGAATGGTTGAAATATTTCCTGCTCTATCTGGTCTCCGTTCTGCTCGCCGTCCTCATCACCGCGATGCTCATCAAATCGCAGTATGTGGTCACGGAGCGCTATCTCATCACGCAATTCGGTCTCATCAAATCAAAATACGACTTAAAGACGGTGTACTCGGTGCATCTGTTCCGCGGGTCCGGCAAACTTGCCGTCTATTTTGACGATTTCAAAACGAAATACATCGTCATCGTCGTCAAGGAGAGCTGGTACGACGATTTCATCAAGACGATCATCGCGCGCAACGAGCGCATCGCGTTCTCTTTCTCCACCGCGGAGGAAGAAGCGGAGATCAAGCGCAAAAAGAAATAAACAAAGCATCAAAAGACGCCCCGCTGTCTGATATGCGGGGCGTCTTTTTTGATAAAAAATTTACGGCAGGTCGATCTCCGTGACGCCGTCTTCGATGAGATAGCACATCTCCTCATGTTCGTTGACGCCCGCCTCGATCTGCTGCGGCGTGAGTTTGATATACTTGATCGTCGCATTCGCCAGCGTGCGGAACGACCCGTCGAGGATGGCGCACTCCGCCGTGAGGAAGTTCCCCGTCTCCCGGACGATGGCTCCCCGTCCGAGGAGAGGCACGCCGTAAGGCACGGGCAGGCGGTACTTCGTTTCGAGAGAGAGCGTGACGCCGTAGGTGAACTCCCCTCCCTCCTTTGCCCAAAGGGCGCGCAGCCCCATCTCGTCGAGCATGGCGGTGATCATTCCGCCGTGCACCCTGCCGGGATAGCTCTGGTGCTCCTCGCGGAAGGAAAAGCGGGAGACGACGCTGCCGTCCTCCATGGAATAAAAGGGCGCGCGGACGCCATAGGCGTTGTCGAGCCCGCAGATCGCACACATCTTGCTGTTTCTCTGTTTTCGGATGACTTTCATACTTGCTCCTTCTCATTCGAAAATCGCCTGCGGGGTTCCCGCAGGCGACCTTTGTTGCATTGTGTTATTCGGCTGTCTCCGCAGCGGCGGGCGCGAGAGCATATTCGCCCTCTTCGGCGGGCACGAGTTCGGGTCTGCCGCAAGCGACACGGAGCTTGTTGAATTCGACGAGCGTCTTTTCGTCTGCCTCTGCCTTCTTTCTTGCTTTCTCCGCCTTCCTGGCTTCGATGGCTTGCTTCTGCTCTTCGGGCAGTGCGTCGTACTCTTCCTTGGCGAGGCGTTCTTTCTCCGCCTTCTTCGCCTCGGTTGCGGCTTTCTTCTCGGCGGCAGCCGCGGCTTTTGCGGCGCGCGCCTCCTCAAACTTCTTCTCTTCTTCCTCGAAGTTCAGCCCCTTCTTTTCGCATCTCGCCCGAAGCTCTTCGATGCGGGCTGTCTCGGAATCCGCCTCCGCCTGCTCCTCTTCGAGTTTGAGCTTGGTCGCGGGGTCGATATACGCTTCGCCCTTCGCCTCGGCTTCCGCCTTCTGGTCGAGGACGATCGCCTTATGGTCGAACTTGGAGAACTTCTCGACGCCCATGAAGATGAAGATGACGGCAATGATCGCATAGCAGAGCGTTTCGCCGCCGATAAATATCCACGGCATTGCAGTGCGCAACTCCGGCGTGGAGACGACGCCGTTGACGGCATCGTAGCCCGTCCCGGTGATGACGACGTTCATGATGCCCGTCGCGATGCCCGTCATGCCCGCCATGATGGCGCCGTAGATGGTCATCGTGAGCCCGTCGGTGCGCACCTTGTGCTGTGCCTCCTGATGGTCGAGGATGTCGGCGAGGAGCGCAAGGGACAGATACATCGCGGGGGTGGAACCGAGCGCCTTCACGATGAAGGATGCGGTCACACAGGCGAAATTGTCGGGCGCGATGAAGCCGATGGCGCCGCCGACCGTCGAAAGGATGGCGCCGTACAGAATCGCCCTTCCTTTGCCTATCTTATTGGCGAGCGGCCATGCGATGACCATGCCGAGCGCCGTAGGGATAGCGCCGTAGATGGCGAGCTGACCCGAGAAGGTGCCGCCGTTCGCCGTCGTGTAGTTGTCTGCGGCGTCCCGGAACATCGCCTGGCAATAGTAGAGCTGGGAGACGTTCTTCATCATGCCGCCGAGCTGGTACAGGAAGAAGAACACGATCATGATGATCCAGAACTTGTCCTTGAAGCAGATCTTCGCCTGCTGTGCGATGGGCACAGACTTCTTCTTTTCGGTCGCGATCGCCGTATTGAAGGATTCCTCGGTGATGCGTTCACGGGTGAAGAAGTACTCGCAGATCGCGCCGAGCGCCGTCGTCACCATGAGGGCGATGACGAAGATCTTCCAATGCTGATGGGAAGCAAGCTGATCGTAGATGATCGCGCCGCCCTCTCCCAACGTATAATACTGGACGATGCCTGCCGCGTCCTTGACGGCGTATGCCGTTTCGGGAAGCAGGGCGGGGTCCTTCTGATACACGAAGAGCAACCCGAGGAAGAAGGGAAGAATCATCGTGCAAAGCCCCATTGCGGCGAGCGTCGTCGCATTGGAGATGGTTGCAAGAAGGGAACGGTCCTTGCTGTTTCTCGTCGAGAGATTGACGAGCGCGGCGTGGGAGGTGTAATAGATGGGATATGCCACGGCGAACCAGAGGTTGTAGCCGAGCGCAAGCAGCACGAGCTGCACCGTCTTTTGGCTATCCGTTTCGGGGAATGGCGAGAATACGAAGAGCACCAACAGGGCGAGGACGGAGAGCGGAATCGCGAGAAGCAGCAGCGGTCTCGCCTTGCCCGCCTTTGTCCGGCTGTGGTCCATGAGTCTGCCGACGAGAATGTTGCCCGCAACGACGAGGATGACGGAAATGACGGGGAGCCAGTTGAAGAACTGCTTGCCGAATTCCGACCAGCTGTTGATGCCGAGCACATTCGACATGTACATGTTGAGATAGTTCGACAGCACCGAGTTCGCGATGAGCGCGAGCGTCGGTCCGAGGAAGTATCCCAGCGCGCCTTCGGGGAAGATCTTCGCGTTCGCCGACTTGATCTTCGTCGAGAGCAGCGGCGTTTCGAAGATGCTCCTCTTTTTCTTCTTTTCTTCCATAAGTAACCTCCGGTAAAGAATGTCCCCCAAGGGAAACGTGCATAAAATCGCACACGTTTCATATTATATCGCAAAATTTCCGTTTTGTAAATACCTTTTTGAAAATATTTGGCAAAGTGGGACAAAAAATTTCTTCGAGGTCGCTTTTTATACCATTTTGGAAAATAGATCGGAGGGTTATGTCCCCTTTTCGGCGTCCGAAGGAAATTTCGGGAGCCGTTCAATAAAATCCGCGCGCACACATATACTGTATCTATGAAAAAAATTCTGTTCACGGGCGGAGGCAGCGCAGGGCATGTCGTTCCCAATCTCGCGCTCATGCACGAACTCCGCTATACGCACCGCCTGCTCTATATGGGGACGGGAGGCATCGAGCTGAATTTGGTGCAGGACGTCCCCTTCTTCCGCGTAGAATGCCCCAAGCTCGTGCGCGGATTTTCCCTCGAAAATTTCAAGATTCCCTTTCGCCTGCATACGGCGAAGCAGACGGCGCTCGCCGTTCTCGACAAGGAAAAACCCGACCTTGTCTTTTCCAAGGGCGGGTACGCGAGCTACCCTGCCGTGTGGGCGGCAAGCAAGTTGCAGATTCCCGTTCTGACGCACGAAAGCGACCTTTCGCCGGGGCTGTGCACCCGTCTCATCGCGAAAAAATGCGTATATGTATTGACTTCTTTCGAGGAAACGGCGAAAAAATTCAAAAACGGCAAGTTTGTCGGCTCGCCCGTCCGCCGCGACGTCCTCTCGGGCGACCGCACGCGCGCCCGCCGCAAATTCAACTTCCCGGAAGGCGCGAAAGTGCTCCTTGTGTTCGGCGGCGGAAGCGGAAGCAAGGTAATCAACGAGGCGCTCGACGCCGCCCTGCCCGCTCTCTCCGATTGGACGGTCTTTCACCTCGCAGGCGGGAACGCCGAGCAGAAAACGGCTTCGAACTATCTGAAAAAATCCTACGAAAGCGACATGGGCAGTGCGTATGCCGCCGCCGACGTCGTGCTCTGCCGCGCGGGCAGCAATACCGTGTTTGAACTGCTCGCCCTCAAAAAGCCCGCCGTGCTCGTCCCGCTTGCCCATGCAACGCGCGGCGACCAGCAGGAAAACGCGGAGTATTTCCGGCGGCAGGGACTTGTCCGCGTGCTCGCCGAGAGCGAGCTCTTCCGCCTCGCCGAGGAGGTGAACGCCGCCTACAACGACCGCGCTCTCCGAAAAAAGCTCGAAGAGAGCGACCTCTCGTCGGGAACGGAAAAAATCGTGAAGATCATCAAGGAAGTCATCGGCTAAGGCGACTTGGCGTCGGGCGGGGCGAGAGAATAGCCCTTCCCGAAAATATCCGCTTGAAGATAGGTGTCCGGGACCTTGCCGACGAGCACGCTCTCGCAGATGAGCACCTCCGTAAGGGAGGCGAAATTGCTCGTCTCGGAGGGCATGATGATGGAAATGTCGGCGACGATCTCGAGATAAATGGAATGTTTGGTCTGATTGATTCCCGCGCTCTCGAAACGGGAGACAAAGCTGCACGACACGTTGGAAATGGGGATGATCTTCATGTGCACCGTCGGACCGAAGCCCGCCCATGCCTCGATTCCGAAAAAGGCGCCCAAGGGAACGTCCACCCCCTCTTCGCTCATCGTCTGTAAATTCTGCTGGGACATATACGCCGCATCCCGCGCGATGCGGTTGATTTGCAGGGGGTCGGAAGAGATCGCGGTGATCTCCCCCTCCTCGCCGCGGGAAATATGCACGAGCTCCTCGTAGCGCACGCCGTCCGAAAGCGTGTAGTAGATCGCGTCATTGACCGCGACCGTCGTGATCGAGCGCATGTTCGCCTCGGCGATGGCTTTGAGCACTTTTGTGATGTTGATGTGCGCGATGACGACGAGCGCGATGAGAATGGCAAGCGCCGAGACCAACCCGATGCAGAGCTTGACCTTTCTTGTGCGGGAACGTTTCACGCCCTATCTTATGCCGCGCCCGTACAAGTTATACGCCCGCGGAGCCCGCGATACTTTATTTCGATTTTTATCGAATTAAATAAAAAATATAAAAAAATAAGAAAAAAGCAGTTGTTTTTTCCGCTTTTTTTCTTATTTGATGATCTTGTTCCAATTTCTTTCGTCGGGGAGAGTTCCGCGCTGGATCGAGGTGAGCGTGCGATACAAAAACCGTGAGACTTCGCCGACGGGCTGTTCCGGGCGCACCGTCTTGCCGCCGTACGTCACGGAGCCGACGGGGGTGATGACTGCCGCCGTGCCCGTCCCGAACGCCTCTTTGAGCCTGCCGCGCTCCGCCGATTCGAGAATCTCATCCATGCCGATCCGACGCTCCTCCACGGGGCAGCCGTTCGCGCGCAGAAGCTCGATACAGCTCGCCCGCGTGATGCCGGCAAGAATCGCACCGTCGAGAGCCGGCGTCACGACCGTGTCGCCGAGGCGGAAGAAGATATTCATCGAGCCGACCTCTTCCGCGTACTTTCTCTCGTTTGCGTCCAGCCAAAGCACCTGATCGTAGCCCGCGCGCTGCGCCGCTTCCGCCGCAAAGAGGCTGGATGCGTAATTGCCCAAGCATTTCGCCTCCCCCGTGCCGCCGACGGACGCACGGACGTAAAAATCCTCGGCGAGCAGACGCACGGGCTCGAGCGTCCCCGAAAAATAGCTGCCGACGGGCGAGAGCAGGATGAAGAAGAGATACTCGTCCGAAGCGTGCACGCCGAGGCGCGCGCCGGTCGCCACGATCGCGGGACGGATGTAGAGCGCCGTCCCCTCCCGCGCGGGTATCCAATCGCGTTCGAGGCGGAGCAGTTCCTCCAAGCCCTCTTCGGCGGCTTCGACGGGCACGGGCGGGATGCACAGCCGCTCCGCGGAGCGGCAAAGGCGCGCCCAATTCATGTCCGGGCGGAACACGGAGATCTGTCCGTCGGGGCGGGGAAATGCCTTCATTCCTTCGAACACGCCCTGCCCGTAGTGCAGAACGGAGGAGGCAAGGTCGAGCGCATAGGGCTCGTTGGGGACGATTCTCCCCGCATGCCAGCCGTGCGACGCGTCGTAGCGCATCGTGAACATGTAGTCCGTGAAATATTTGCCGAAGCCGAGCTCGGCGGCATTGGGTTTTTCTTTGAGAATTTTTCTTCTTTGAATTTCCATGACCGTATCAAAGCGGGAACGGATGAAGATAGCGTTTCCCCTCCGAAAGGGTGACCCGTCCCGACAGCGCGCCGACGATCTCCGTAGCGCAGGCGTCCGCTTCCCGCTGCCTGACGGCGACGGTAAAGCAAGCGTCCGCGGCAAAGTCGCGGCGAAGAACGTGCAGCCCGTTCTCCTCGAAAAAATGCAGCGCGGCGTTCACGTCCGCATAGGAGACGCGCACGTTCAGCTCGACGCAGGACTCGAACCGCACGAGGCGGGCTGCGGAGACCGCGTCGGACGCCAGAGCGGCGTAGGCGCGCGTGAGACCGCCCGCCCCCAGCTTGACGCCGCCGAAATACCGCACGACGGCGATCGAGGTCTCGCGCAGGGCGTGCGCCTTGATCACGCCGAGAATGGGAAGTCCCGCCGTGCCGTGCGGCTCGCCGTCGTCGGAAAAACGTTGAAGATTTCCGGCGGCATCGGCGATGTACCCGTAGCAGACATGCGTCGCGAGCGGATGGCGCGCGCGAATCCCGGCGAGAAAGGCTTTTGCCTGCTCTTCGCCGGCGCTGCGCCCGATATAGGCGACGAAGCGGGACTTTTCGATGACCCGCTCCGCCGTAAATTCTTCCGCAACTCCGATATATTCCATGGCGCCGTCACTCACGCACGATGCGGACGCGCACCTTCTTGCCCTTGTACAGCGTAAAACTTCCCTCGGGGAGGGGCGCGTCGAACGCCGAAACTTTCTCGCCGTTGACGGAGACGCCGCCCTGCTCGATGAGCCGCCTTGCCTCCCCGTTGGACTTGCACAGCCCCGCTTCCACGAGCGCGGCGAGCACCGTCGGACAGCTTTTTGAGAGCTTGATCTCGGGCATGGTACCCTCGTCGCCGCCGAAGGCGCCCTTCGCCTGTGCCATCGCCGCCCGCGCCTTCTCCTCGCCGTGCACCATCTTCGTGAGCTCGAATGCGAGGCGTTCCTTGGCGGCGTTCATGCGCTCGTCGCGGTGCGCGCACAGCGCTAAAATCTCCCCGAGCGGCACGAACGTGAGGAGTTTGAAGCACTTCTCGACGTCCGCGTCGTCCGTATTGCGCCAATATTGAAAAAATTCATAGGGAGAGGTCTTGTTCTCGTCGAGCCAGACCGCGCCCTTCTGCGTCTTGCCCATCTTCTTGCCCTCGCTCGTGGTGAGGAGCTGAAACGTCATCGCGTATGCGGGCTTGCGCTCCTTGCGGCGGATGAGATCGGCGCCCGCAAGGATGTTGCTCCACTGGTCGTCGCCGCCGAGTTCGAGGGAGCAGCCGTATTTTTGATGCAGGACGAGGAAATCGTATGCCTGCATGAGCATGTAATTGAATTCGAGGAAGGAGAGCCCGCGCTCCATGCGCGTCTTGAAGCACTCCGCGGTGAGCATGCGGTTGACGGAGAAATGTACGCCGATATCGCGCAAAAAGTCCACATAGTTCAGCCCGAGCAGCCAATCCGCATTGTTGACGATGATCGCGGCATTCTCCCCCTCGAAGCGGAGAAAGCGCGCCATCTGGCTCTTGAAACATTCGACGTGGCGGGCGATCGTCTCCTTGGTCATCATGGAGCGCATGTCCGTCCTGCCCGAGGGGTCGCCGACCATCGCCGTGCCGCCGCCGATGAGGACGATGGGTCTGTGCCCCGCGTCCTGCATATGCTTCATGGCGACAAGCTGCATGAAATGCCCCACATGGAGGGAATCCGCCGTGGGGTCGAACCCGGTGTAGAAGGGAACGCTCTCGGAGCCGAGGAGCTCGTACAAATCCTCCTCGTACACGGTCTGTTTGATAAAGTCGCGCTCGCGCAGGGTGTCCATTACGTTTTTCATCGCTGCCTCCTCGAAAAAAGCGGTCCCCCGCAATTTCAGGATAAAAATCTTAAAAACATTATACACACCGCGCGCGCGTTTGTCAAATAAATCGCGGCTGCCCGCAAAATTTTACCGTGCGTCGGCGAGCTCCCGCTCCCGGATGCGGGGAGCGCACATCGTCAGCTCGGCGAGCAGTTCTTCGAACCCGAGACCGCGTTCGAGGCGGCGCAGAAGTTCCTCGTTGCGCCTTGCGCGCTGCCTCCTTTGATAGTCGCTGATGACCTTTTCCACGTTTTCTTCGTTCATGCCCCTATTATATGGCGGGATATATGACAACAGTTGTCCACATTCAAGAAATTTTTTCGGAAAATTTGTCGAACGGCGTCCGCTCCCGCTTGTTGCGGAAACAAGCGGGAAAATTTCAAATTTTTATATTCGTTATATTGAAAAATACGCGCCGTGTGTGCGGAATCGTGTATAATATTGTTGGAAAAAAACAGAGAGGTCCGACATGGAAAAATTGCAGCAATATCTCGCGCTCAAAAACGGAAGCGACGTGCGCGGCGTTGCGCTCGGCTGCTGCGGGCTCCCCGTCACGCTCACCGCGCAGGCGGTCAAAGATATCGCCGCCGCCTTTGCGGTCTGGGTCGGAAACAGGACGCAAAAAGAGCGCCCCGTCATCGCCGTCGGGCACGATTCCCGTCTCTCCGCCGAAGCGCTCACGCAGTGCGTGACGGACGGAATCGCCGAGAGGGGCGGAAAAATCGTGCTGACGGGACTGTCGTCGACCCCTTCCATGTATGCCTTTCTCAAAACCCGCCGTGCGGACGCATCCGTCATGGTCACGGCGAGCCATCTCCCCAAGGACAGGAACGGTCTCAAATTTTTCCTGCCCGAAGGCGGGCTCGAGGGAACGGAGGTGGAAGAAGTGCTTCGGCTCGCCGCCCGTCTTTCGCCCGCGGAAAGCTTCCCGCGCGAAGTGAGCGAACACCCCTTCCTTGCCGAATACGCCGCAGGGCTCGTCGAACTCGTCCGCAAAGCTACGGGGGAGCAAAGACCGCTCGAAGGCATGCGGGTGATCGTCGACGCGGGGAACGGCGCGGGCGGGTTCTATGTACAGGAGGTGCTCTCGCCGCTCGGCGCCGATACCGAGGGCTCCCAATTCCTCGACCCGGACGGGAATTTCCCCAATCATATCCCCAATCCCGAAAACGCCGCCGCCATGCGCTCGGTCTGCGAGGCGGTCGTCCGCTCCCATGCGGACTTCGGAATCATCTTCGATACCGATGTCGACCGTGCGGGCGCCGTCTCCGCGCGCGGCGAGGAGATCAACCGCAACCGCTTGATCGCGCTCGTCTCCGCTATTCTTCTCGGGGAGCGCAAGGGCGCGTATATCGTGACGGATTCCGTGACGAGCGACGGGCTCACGTCCTTCATCGAAGAACGCGGCGGGGTGCACCACCGCTTCAAGAGAGGTTACAAAAACGTCATCAACGAGGCGAAGCGTCTCAATGCCGAGGGGAAATATGCCCCGCTCGCCATCGAAACGAGCGGACATGCCGCCCTCTCGGAGAACGATTTCCTCGACGACGGCGCCTATCTCGTCACCCGTCTGCTCATTGCCCTCGCCCGCGAAAAGAGAGCGGGAAGGTCGCTCACCTCCCTCATCGACGGCTTGCCGGAAGCCCTCGAAGCGGAGGAGGTCCGGTTGGAATTCGCCCCCGGCTGCGACTTCAAGACGCTGGGCGAGCAGGTCATCGGCGACTTCCGCCGATTTGCGCAAGAGACGCCCCACCTTCGGCTCGCATCCGAAAATTATGAGGGCGCGCGCGTGAATTTCGGCAAGGAATGCGGGGACGGCTGGCTGCTCGTCCGCATGAGTCTGCACGAGCCCATTCTTCCCGTCAACGCCGAGTCGAACAGCCGCGGCGGCGTGCGCCGCATGCTCGGTACGCTGCTCGGATTTCTCCGGCAATATCCCTTCTTACAACTCGAAAAACTTGAAAAAATCATCAAGGAGTAAAACATGAAACAGACCACCATCAACGCCATCCGCATCCTTGCCGCAGACGCCATCCAAAAGGCAAATTCGGGACATCCCGGTCTGCCTCTCGGCGCGGCGCCCATCGGCTACACCCTCTTTCAGGACTTCTTGAAATTCAACGGCAAAGACCCGCATTGGGAGGACAGGGACCGCTTCGTGCTCTCTGCGGGACACGGCTCCATGCTGTATTATGCCCTGCTGCACCTCTACGGCTTCGGGCTCGGAATGGATGAGATCGAAAACTTCCGCCAGATCGGCTCCAAGGCGCCCGGGCACCCCGAATACGGTCATACGGCGGGCGTTGAGACGACGACGGGTCCGCTCGGGCAGGGCATCGCCAACGCCGTCGGGATGGCGCTCGCGGAGGCAAATCTCGCCGCCCGTTTCAACCGCCCGGGATTCCCCGTGGTCGACCACTATACCTACTGCCTGTGCGGCGACGGCTGTCTGGAAGAGGGCATCTCCTACGAGGCGTGCTCCTTTGCGGGGAACAACGCGCTCGGCAAACTCATCCTTCTCTATGACGACAACGACATCACCATCGAAGGAAATACCGACATCGCGTTCAAAGAGAACGTCGCAGCCCGCTTCGAGGCGCAGAATTGGCAGGTCATCAAGGTGGACCTCGTCAAAAATCCCGACAACGTGCTCATGATCTCCAACGCCATCCGCAGGGCGCAGCGGGAAAAGAACAAGCCCTCCGTCATCATCTTCCGCACCCATATCGGATACGGTTCCCCGCTCGAAGGCACTTCGAAATGCCACGGCGCGCCGCTCGGCACGGCAAATCTCGAAGAGACGCGGGCAAAGCTCGGCTGGACGTATCCCCCCTTCGAGATTCCCGCGGAGGTCTACCGCCACACCGCAAAGGCGGGCAGACGGGGCGCACGGCTCGAACGCGAATGGAAAACGATGTTTGAGGAATACGAAAAACGGTATCCCGAGCTTGCGGCGACCTATCGCACGATGATGAGCGGGGAACTCCCCGCCGACCTCGACCGCGGGCTGTTCGAATTCTCCAAACCGATGGCGACGAGGCAG
Source organism: uncultured Clostridia bacterium (assembly GCA_947625385.1). Lineage (GTDB taxonomy): Bacteria > Bacillota > Clostridia > Christensenellales > Borkfalkiaceae > Gallimonas. The sequence goes on along the minus strand of CANQOB010000005.1, from coordinate 25,469 downwards.
ACCTCCGCGCAGATTCTCAACACGCTCGCGGCAAAGCTGCCCTCCCTCATCGGCGGCTCCGCGGACCTTGCCCCCTCCAACCTCTCCGATATGAAAAACACCGACAGCCTCGTGTACGGCGATTTCACGGCGGAAAACCATGCGGGCAGGAACCTCCATTTCGGAATCCGCGAGCACGCGATGGCGGCGATCTCCAACGGCATCCAGCTCCACGGGGGAATGCGCGCCTACTGTGCGACCTTCTTCGTGTTCTCCGACTACTGCAAGCATGCGATGCGCCTCTCCGCGCTCATGAATATCCCCGTCATCTATATCCTCACGCACGATTCCATCGGCGTGGGCGAGGACGGTCCCACCCATGAACCGGTGGAACAGCTCATCGGGCTCCGCTCCATCCCCAACATGAAGGTATTCCGCCCCGCGGACGGCAAAGAAACGGCGTGTGCTTGGCTCTCCGCCCTGCGGGGAAGCGCTCCCACGGCGCTCGTGCTCTCGCGGCAGACGCTGCCCCAATACGACGGGAGCGGCGAAGGTGCGCTGAAAGGCGGATATGTCCTCTCCGATTGCGAGGGGACGCCCGACGTGCTCCTCATCGCGAGCGGCTCCGAGGTCGAACCCTGCATGAAGGCGCAAGGGATTTTGGCAGACGAGGGAATCCATGCGCGCGTCGTCTCCATGCCCTGCATCGAGCTGTTCGAGCAGCAGAGCGAGAGCTACCGCGACAGCGTGATTCCGCCCGCGGTCAAAGCGCGGGTCTGCGTGGAGGCGGGAAGCAGTTACAGCTGGTACCGTTACGCGGGAGACAAGGGCGAAACGGTCTGCATGGACACCTTCGGCGCGAGCGCGCCCGCATCCGTCCTCTTCCGTCTCTATGGGTTCACCCCCGAAAATATCGCGGAAAAAGCCAAACGCAGCATGGCGAAATAAAAAACACACGAAAAAACGTCCCCAAAGTCTGTTTGACTTTGGGGACGTTTCATGTTGCGACCGTGTTATGCTATTTCGTTTGCCATCGCCCGTATCTTTTCGATAAAAGCGAGCGGCTCCCCGGTCATGGCGGGATTTTGCGCCCGGTTGTCCGCGATTCCCACCATGAGCAGGTCGTCAAACACCGCCCTGCCGTCCCCGTAGGCGCCGAGTTCTGCGATGTAGTCCTTCAAAAACTGCGGCGTGAGCCGAATCTGCCAAGGTTTTACGGGATGTTCGGTGAGGAGCAAAAAGATGTCGTGGTCTCTCACGAGCCGTGCGATCTTCGCGGTCTCCCCTTCCCCGAAGCCGAAAAAAGGCAGCGCCCTTGCGGCGATTTTTTCGCTTTCGAGGTTGTGGAACGCAAAGCTGTCCCGCGGCGTTCCGTCTACGATCTTGACGCTATGGCATGCGGGCTTGCCGAAATCGTGAAAAAACATCGTATAGGCGAGTATTCTCCTCTCCCCGTCGGGCAGCGAACGCGACAGACGGTTCATCTCTTCGACGGAATGCAGGATATGCTCCATCACGGGATAAATATGCCAGACCGAATTCTGCGGCTGCCGAATACATAGCTCTATTTCGGGCAGAATGCAATGCAGCCGCTCCCGAAACCGGGCATTTGCGCCGTATTCCCGAAAAAACCGCGCGCAGACGTCCGCCGACAATAAGATCGTATCCAATTCCGCGCCGAGTCCGCCGCAGTCCCTCCGTCCGCTCATTTGAATTCGTCAAAGGGCTCGTCGGAGGAGCCGTCCGGGGAGGAAGGAAAATCCCGGAAGGGATCTTCGGGCGGTCTCGGGGGGTCGCCCGGTGTATTCGAGTACGGGTTGCCCTGCCGGCGGGCGAACGTCTCGGCGCGGCGGCGCATAAATTCCGTATAGTCGACGGGTTTGTTGTTGCGGAACGCAAAGAACATGATCTCGCGCACGGGCAAAAGCACTGCCACGACCGTGATCACGCCCGGGCTCATCGGATAGAACTTCTTGAAGAGCGCATACAGGACGGTGTATTCGAAAAACAAAAAGACGAGGGAAAGGAACTCCGAAAGCAGGACGAGCCAGCCCACGCCGAGCATCTCGATGCCGTACTCCGCCTGATATGCCCAGAGGAGGGAATCGGGAACGGTCTCCGCAGAGATATAGAATTGGTAGAGCTGCACGGTGCCGTTCCCCGAAATGAGCTCCGCCCGCGCATAGGGAATGAGGAGCCCGTCGAGAACGAGCGAAAGCACGCCGATGGCGACGCACACGCCTTCGAGAGCGGCGGCATAGACCGCCGCATGGCTGAATTTTTTGCCGAACGCCTTCGCTTCCCCCGCAACGTAGCCCGCATACCACGTGTTCACGATGGGGATAAAGGCGAGCGCAAAATACTTCTTCCCCTGCGACTTTGCCATCTTCATGAGCCCGAAGCCGCCGAGGACCGTCAGGGCGAGAAAGATCGCGCCGCCCACGCACAGCCCCAAAATGTATTCGAGCCGCAGCGCGGCGGGAGCGTCCTCCGACCCCGTCAAAAACCAGTCCGCGATCATCTGTACAAAATACGACCATTCGAAAAACCGCATTCAATCCTCCTTCGCCGCAAACAGCGGCATTTGATACTCCACGCGTACGAGGGTGAGCCCCGCAGCCGGCATTGTCTTTGCGATGAGATTCCTCTGTTTCGTTGCAAACGCTCTTTGGAGATTCTCCGTGCTCTTGCCGTATCCGACGGCAAAAATTTCCCCCGCAAGGATGCGCACCATGTGATAGAGAAACCCGCTTCCCGTGACCTCTATCTCGTACATGGTAGCCCCGTTTTCCGTCCTGCAAGCAACTTCGACCGAATAGAGCGTGCGCACGGTCGTCTTTGCCGAGGAGCCCGTCGACGAAAATGCCGCAAAATCATGCTCCCCTTTCAGCAGCGCCGCCGCCTCCCGCATCCTGCCGAGGTCGGGAGCGCGTTCGAGCCGCGCCGCATAGCGCGCAAAGAGCGGCAAAGCGGTCGGGGCGACATAGGCGCGATAGCGGTATGTCTTTTGTTTGACGCTGCGCGTGCAGTCAAAACCCTCGGGGGCGGGCGCGGCGCACAGCACCTTGCAGTCGGGCGGGAGTTTGGTGTTCAGACATGCGGCGAGCCGCTCAAAAGGGACGGTGGTCTCGCCGTCGAGATGGCAGACTTGCGCGAGCGCATGCACGCCCGCATCCGTCCTGCCGCTGGCTGCAACGCGGGTGGGGACGCCGAAAACCTCCTCCGCCGCCCGTTCGAGTTCGCCCTGCACGGTGCGCTCTCCCCTCTTTTGCCGCTGGTAGCCCGCAAAAAACGTGCCGTCATATTGTACGAGAAGCACGTATCTCACAAGATCTCCCCCACATAGACGCGCAAAAGCGCCACGCCCGTGATCAGCGCGGCGATCACGAAGAGGACAACGAGATCGCGCCATGTAAATTGCAGTTTTTTATACTTGGTTCGCTTTTCGCCCTTATAGCAGCGCGCCTCCATGGCGTCGGAGAGCTCGTCCGCGCGGCGGAACGCCGAGAGAAGGAGCGGGATGAGCACGGGAATGAACGCCTTGATGCGCTTGAAGAGATTTCCGCTCTCGAAGTTCGCCCCGCGCGCCGTCTGCGCATTCTTGATGCGCTCCGTCTCCTCCATAAGGGTGGGAATCATGCGCAGGGCGATGCTCATGATGAGCGCGAGCGCGTGGACGGGGAACTTCACCCATTTGAGCGGGGTGAGGATGCTCTCGATGCCGTCCGTGAGGGAGACGGGCGTCGTCGTATAGGTCAGCATGGACGAACAGATCACGAGCAGGAAGAGCCGCAAAATGAGATAGGCGGAGAAGAGAATCCCCTCTTTCGAGATGCAGAGGATGCCGTATTCCCAATAGACCGTCTCTCCCGTGTGGAAGAGCAGGTTGATCGCCGCGGTGAAGAGCGCGAGAAAGAGCACGCCGCGGACGGCGCGAAAGACTTTGAGTACGGGCACCTTCGACCATGCGACAACGAGCGCGAGCACGAACGCACAGACGGCGAGCCCGTAAAAGCTGTCCGCCACGAAGATCGCCACGATGAACGCGACGAGAAAAAAGAGCTTCATGCGCGGGTCGAGGCGGTGAACAAAGGAGGAGACGGGATAGTACTGCCCGAAGGAGACTTCTTTCATGCGCCGCCCCCTTTGAGGGCGAGCGTCTTGCGGATGAAGTCCTCCGTCGTAAAATCACAGGAAAGTTCGATGCCTCTCCGCCCGAGCGCGGCGACAAGCTTTGCGGTGAGCGGGATATCCAATCCGAGCCCGATCAGCTCGTCCGTCTTACGGAAGAGCTCGGCGGGCGGGAGCACATAGCGCACCCTTCCCCCGTCAAAAACCGCAACATGGGTGCAATTTTCCGCGATCTCGTCCATATCGTGCGAGACGATGACGACCGTCTTGCACCACCCGCCGTGAATGGCGTGGAGGAGCCGCATGATCTCCTGTTTGCCGAGGGGGTCGAGCCCGGCGGCGGGCTCGTCGAGGATGAGAATCTCGGGCTTGGTCACGATGACTCCCGCCACGGCGACCCGACGCTTCTGCCCGCCCGAGAGGTCGAAGGGAGACTTGTCCGCAACTTCACGGTAATCCAACCCGACCGCCGCGAGCGCGTCCCCGACGGCGGCTCGAATCTCGTCCTCCGTGAGGTGTTTGCCCTTTTCGGCAAAATTTTTCAGCCCGAAGGCGACGTCCTCTTTCACCGTCTCGGCGAAGAGCTGATATTCGGGATATTGAAAGACCATGCCCACGTGTTTGCGCAGGGCATAAAAATCCGTCTTTTTGTCCGTGAGGTCGAAGTCCCCGACCTTCAAGACGGTCGCGGGCGGGGGCGCTTCCCCCTTTTTGAGCCGTTTTTTGCGATAGCGCTTCATGGAGGACGGCATGCGGATGAGCGCGTTCAGATGTTGCACGAAGGTGGATTTTCCGCTGCCCGTGTGCCCGATGATGCCGAAAAATTCCCCCTCCTCGATGGTGAGGGATACGTCGTCGAGCGCCTTGACCGCAAAGGGCGAGCGCTCGTTGTAGACATGGGTCAGATGTTCCGCTACGATACGCATCCTGCGATCTCCTCCGCGAGTTTTTCGACATCGAGGGTGTCGCTTACGGACATGCCCCCCTCGCGCAGCCTCTTGGCAATGATTCCGATGCGCGGCAGCGTGAGATCGTAGGCGAGGAGTTCGTCCCCCCGCGAAAAGATCTCTGCGGGCGCGCCCTGCATGACGATGCCGCCCTTGCTCATGACGAGAGCGCGGTCGGCGAGCAGCGCTTCCTCGACGAAATGCGTGATGAGAAGGACGGTCACGCCCTCGTCGCGGTTGAGTTTTTGTACGACCTCCATGATCTCCCGCCTGCCCTTGGGGTCGAGCATGGCGGTGGACTCATCCAAGATCATGACGTCCGGTCTCAAAGCGAGCACGCCGGCGATGGCGACGCGCTGTTTCTGCCCGCCCGAGAGCCGCGCGACCGTGGCGTCGCGATACGCCTCCATTCCGACGGCGGAGAGCGCGAAATCGATTCTTTTTCCGATCTCCTCGCGGGCAAGTCCCACGTTCTCCGCGCCGAACGCGATATCGTCCTCCACGACGGAGGCGACGGTCTGGTTGTCGGGGTTCTGAAAGACGACCCCCACGCGGCTGCGGACATCATAGAGATGTTTTTCGTCGAGAAGGGTGCCGAAAACCCTGATCTCGCCCGCGTCGGGCAGAAGGATTCCGTTCGAAAGGCGGGCGAGCGTGCTCTTGCCGCTCCCGTTGTGCCCGAGAATGGCGACAAATTCCCCCTTCTCCACGGAAAAATTCAATTTTTGAATGCGGAACTCCCCTTCGCCGTAGGCAAAGTCGACGTCCCGGAATTCGATCGCATGCATCCCTACATCCTTTTTGAAACTTTTCCCGAATATTATATCAAATCTCGGGTGGTTTTACAATGAAATCGAGGTGAAAATCGGAAAAAATTCGCCCGTTCCGAGGGCGAGAGACCCTTGCGGAGAAGCTTCCCGCAGATCTTACTTCCTCCGTCTACGCACGCAGAACACGACTACGATGACGACCGCCGCGACGATCTCGGCAACGACGAAAAAGCCCTTGACGCCGACAAACAGCGTGAGGATGGGAAAAGGCCCCGAAATGACGTTGCCGCCTTGCGAAGGCGCCCCGTCGCGGACGAGGAAGGTGAGCTCCCCGAGCGGCAGCCCCTCGTGCGTGTACTCATAGAGGAATTCTTCCTCCGTCCCGGAGCTTTGGGTGAGCGGAAGGGAGCAATCGGAAATTTCGAAGTTTGACCGCAGCGTCAGATGAAATTCGCCGAACTTCGCCCAGCCCTGCGCGGGCGAGAGCAGATAGCGGTAGAGATAGGTACGGCTTTCGATGTCGGGATAGAGCGGCGCCTTGACGGTGTTGAGCACCCTCCCGTGCGCCGGAATGTGCAGAGAATAGACGTAGACGCGGGAGAGTTCTTCCTCACGGAAGGAAAGCGGCAGGACGTCGAGGGCGCCGAAGTTGTCGGACATTTGGAAATAGTCGGCAACGATGAGGTTGTAGTAATTGTTCTCCCCGATAAAGGCGGGGCGTTTCGCTTCGAGGAGCGCGCCGAAGGTCGTCGTCTCCCCGTCCGAAATTTCGGCGGCGCAGAGCGGCGTACGGACTGCCTTGAACGCCGCGTCCGTAGAATACACCGCCGCGGTGATCTGCGGCTCCTCCCCGAGGGAATAGAATGCCGCCGTAAGCCCCCCATCCATGCGGTAGAGAATCTGGTATTCCCCCTCGCGGACGCCCCACGTATACACCGCGTTGCCGCCGAAGAGAATGCGCGTCCTTTGGGGAGAATAGGAGAGCATGACGGAGAGGTACCCCTGCTCCTCTCCCGTGTTTTTGAGGGTCGCATCCACGACATGGGTATGGCAAACGAGGTCGGGAGAATAAAAATCGTCCTCGATCTTTTCGTCGGATGCAACGTTTGTCAAGACGGTATGAAAGCCGTCCCTATCGTAGCTGCGGTAAACATAGCGCACATCGCGGGCGACCTCTTCCCCGTCCGCTGTAACGGTGTAGCGGGCGGTATCGTCGAACTTGTCCTCTTCGTTATAGTTATAACCGTATACATAGTCCGGTCTCTCCCCGAAGGGAAAGGCGAGCGTGACGTCCACAGCCTCGTCCGTGGGATTATAAAAGGTGTACGCCGCCTCGACGTTCGCGCCGTAGCCGAGAAATTCTTCCGCCGTCGCATAGTACGATGCGGGAAGCTCGGGGAGCGTCAGCGTGAGGTCCTCCCGCTCCACCTCGATGGGGCAGTTTTTTTCGAGAGCGGTCGCGCCCGAAGCCGTGGCGCCTCTCCAATAGGCGGGCGCGGAATTTGCATGCGCCGGAAACGTCAGGGCGCCGCATGCGGGCATCGCCGCAAGGAGCGCAAGCGCGGCTGCTGCCGAAAAAATCCGTTTGGATGCCTTCATAGATTCCCTCCTGCGATCTCTTACTCGGTATTATAGCACATCCGCGGGCAAAAGTCATCTACTTTGGGATTTTTTGATGGGAACGGAAGTAAAATTTCATAAATGCGGTTGACTTTGCTCGGGAAATGCTTTATAATATGGAAGATAGCGGGACGAGCGTCCCGCGCCAAACAAAATTTCAAAGAAAAAACATATTTTATGGAGGTTTGTTGATGACCAAGATGACAATCGACGGCAATACCGCCGCCTCGCACGTCGCGTACGCCTTCTCCGAAGTCGCAGCGATCTACCCGATCACCCCCTCCTCGCCCATGGCGGAATCCGCCGACGAATGGGCGACGCAGGGCAGGGTGAACATGTGGGGACAGAAGCTCCGCATCACCGAGATGCAATCCGAGGGCGGCGCCGCCGGCGCCGTGCACGGCGCACTCTCCGCGGGCGCTCTCACCACGACGTACACCGCCTCGCAGGGACTTCTGCTCATGATTCCCAATATGTACAAGATCTCGGGCGAACTTCTGCCCATGGTCATGCACGTTTCCGCGCGCGCCCTTGCCGCCCATTCCCTCAATATCTTCGGCGACCATTCCGACGTCATGAGCTGCCGCCAGACGGGCTTTGCGATGCTCGCAAGCTGCTCCGTACAGGAGGTCATGGACCTCTCGCTCGTCGCGCACCTCTCCACCCTTCGCTCCCGCGTTCCCTTTTTGAGCTTCTTCGACGGGTTCCGCACTTCCCACGAGGTCTCCAAGATCGACGTCATCGACTATGCCGAAATGAAGGCGATCTTCGATAAGAAAGGGCTCGCCGCCGACGTCGCCGCCTTCAAGAGCCGTGCGCTCAATCCCGAACATCCCGTCCAGCGCGGCACCGCGCAGAACGGCGACACCTACTTCCAGAACAGGGAGACCGCGAACAGCTACTACGCCGCTACCCCCGCCATCGTGCAGGAGATGATGGACGAAGTGAGCGCGCTCACCGGAAGAAGCTATCACCTCTTCGACTATGTCGGCGCGCCCGACGCGAAATACGTCATCGTCATCATGGGTTCGGGTGCGGAGACCGTCGAAGAATCCATCAACAAGCTCAATGCAAAAGGCAAGAAATACGGGCTTTTGAAAGTGCGTCTCTATCGCCCTTTCGCGACCGACGCTTTCCTCTCCGTTCTCCCCAAGACAGTCAAAAAGATCGCCGTCCTCGACAGGACGAAGGAACCCGGCTCGCTCGGCGAACCCCTCTATCTCGACGTGTGCACCGCGCTCCTCGAAAAGGGCGTGAAAAACGTGCAGGTCGTCGGCGGAAGATACGGTCTCGGCTCCAAGGAATTCAATCCCTCGATGGTGCTCGCCATCTATAAGAATCTCGAAGCGAAGGAGAGCAAGAATCACTTCACCGTGGGTATCTACGAGGATGTGACGAACTCCTCCCTCGACTTCTCCGAGAAGTTCGACGCCGCGCCCGCGGGTTCCACATCCTGCAAGTTCTACGGTTTGGGCTCGGACGGCACCGTCGGCGCGAACAAGAACTCCATCAAGATCATCGGCGACCACACCGATATGTACGCGCAGGCTTACTTCTTCTATGACAGCAAGAAGTCGGGCGGCATCACCGTCTCGCACCTCCGCTTCGGCAAGACGCCCATCCAGAGCGAATACCTCATCGACGCGGCGGACTTCATTGCCTGCCACAACCCCTCCTATGTCACCCGCTACGATATGACGACCGATCTCAAAAAGGGCGGCGCCTTCCTGCTCAACGCCCCTTGGACGACGGTCAAAGAACTCGAACAGAACCTTCCCGCAAAGGTCAAGAACGCGCTCGCCGCGAAGAAGGCAAAACTCTATGTCATCGACGCCATCAAGATCGCAAAGAAGCTCGGTCTCGGCGGCAGGACGAATACCATTTTGCAGTCCGCGTTCTTCCTCATCAACGAGCAGATCATGCCGTATACCGATGCGGTCGAATTCATGAAGAAGATGGCGTATAAATCCTTCGCGAGGAAGGGCGACGCCGTCGTACAGATGAACTACAACGCCATCGACAGCGCGAAAGCCAATTTGAAGAAGATCGCCATTCCGAAGTCGTGGGCAACGACTACCGAGGGCGCGCCCATGCACGAGGTCGCGAACGACGAATATTTCCGCAAGGTCGTCGCGCCCATCCTTGCGCTCGAGGGCGACAAGCTCCCCTCCTCCGCCTTCAATGCGGACGGCAGCGTCCCCACGGGCACCACGAAATTCGAAAAGCGCGGCGTCGCCGTCATGGTCCCCAAGTGGGTCAAGGAGAACTGCGTGCAGTGCAACCAGTGCTCCTTCGTCTGCCCGCACGCCTGCATCCGTCCCGCGCTGGTCGCTGCGGGCGCGGAGAAGCCCGAGGCGTTCGACACCAAGCCCGCAACGGGAATCCCCGGCTATGAGTTCCGCATGCAGGTCTCCCCGCTCGACTGCATGGGCTGCGGCGTGTGCGCCGACGTCTGCCCCGGCATGCGCGGCAACAAGGCGCTCGTCATGGCGCCGTTCGCCGAGATCGAGGCGGTCGAAGCAAAGAATTGGGAATATGCGGTCGACCTGCCCGAGGCAGACCTCTCCGCAGTGAGAATGGCGGACGTCAAGAAATCGCAGTTCACCCCGTCCCTCTTCGAATTCTCGGGCGCGTGCGCGGGCTGCGGCGAGACGCCCTATGTCAAGGTCGTCACCCAGCTCTTCGGGGACCGCATGATCGTTGCAAATGCGACGGGCTGCTCCTCCATCTACGGCGGCTCCTCGCCGACGTGCCCTTACACCGTCAACAAGCAGGGTCACGGACCCGCATGGGCGAATTCCCTCTTCGAGGACAACGCCGAATTCGGCTACGGCATGCACCTCGCCTACAAGGCAAGAAGGTCGACGCTCGCCGAGAAGGTCACAAGACTTGCAGAGCTCTGGAAGGACTATCCCGAATGCGTCAAGCCCCTCACCGACTGGGTGAATGCGATGGACGACGCCGAAGCGAGCAAGACGGCTTCCGCCGCGCTCGTCGAGGAGCTCAACGGCTGCCGCGCGGAATGCGAGGGCGAAGAACTCACCCTGCTCGATGAGATTCTCGCCGAGAAGGATTGCCTCGTGAAGAAGTCCTTCTGGATCATCGGCGGCGACGGTTGGGCGTACGACATCGGCTACGGCGGGCTCGACCATGTGCTCGCGAGCGGCGCGGACGTCAACGTGCTCGTCCTCGACACCGAGGTCTACTCCAACACGGGCGGTCAGGCAAGTAAGTCCACCCCCATCGGCGCGGTCGCGAAGTTCGCTTCGAGCGGCAAGCGCGTCAAGAAGAAGGACCTCGGCATGATCGCGGCTTCCTACGGCTATGTGTACGTCGCGCAGTGCGCGATGGGTGCGGACAAGAACCAACTCGTCAAGGCATTGAAGGAAGCCGAGGCGTATAAGGGACCGTCTCTTATCATCTGCTACGCGCCTTGCATCAACCACGGCATCAACATGACGAAGTCGCAGTCCGAGGAGAAGAATGCGGTCGAATGCGGGTATTGGCAGCTCTACCGCTACAATCCCGAACTCGCGGAAAAGGGCGAGAACCCCTTCACGCTCGACAGCAAGGACCCCACGGGCGACTATCAGGCATTCATCCTCGGCGAGACCCGCTACGCTTCCCTCAAAAAGACGCAGCCCGCCGTCGCCGAAGAGCTCTTCAAAAAGACGGAGGAGAGCTCGAGAGAGCGCCTCGCCGGCTACAAGAAGATGGCGGGAAGAGAATAATCGCTTCAAACCGATCGATCGGACAAAAAGACGCAGCAAACGCTGCGTCTTTTTTGAATGGAAAGAATATGGGCGCGGCATTCTGCCGCGCCCGCTTCGGAGACTGCGAAGGCGTCCTTTCGCACGGAAATTATAGTTTTATCCAAAGTGCGGGAACAACGCCGCAGCTTTGAGCGGTGACACCGGTTCGATAGTCGGAGTTACCGACGTCACCGACAATGTACGCACTGTTCGCATTGGGTATCGAGCGCGTCCACCACAGGCAGTTGCCGAGATATCTGCTATCATCCCTATATACAAGAACGCCCTGAACCTTCGCATAGTCCGTGCTCTTCAACTGCCGCGCCTCATCGTATGAATCACTTGAACTGAATCCGTAAGAGGTGTTCGAAATCTCCTGACGGCTCAACAGAAACACTTTATCCTGTGTATTGAGACTGACCGATCCCGAGTCCTTTGTACTGTAATCCACCGTCGTTGTCTCGATGAGCCGTTTCGAAAGCTCATCAAACGCCGTATCAAGAAATGTACCGTTGAGCCATGCGCGGATATCGCTCTCTTTGTAGTCACTCGGATAAACCGTCTTGCCGTCCACCGTGCGTGTGCCGGAATCTGTATGGTAGTACTGCTGGCTGTCGAGGATGATGTTCGCCATGAGGAGCGCCTTGCCGTCCTTCTGCTCCAAGATGCGCCATTCAATGGGCTCATATTTGTACCAATATGCCGTGTTTGTATTGTATCCGTTTTTGCTCTGATGGCTGCCCTCGGAAGGGCTGCCCGTCGTAAGATACGGGCGGTAGCTCGTAAAGTACACCCCGCGGTAGCGGCTGCCTTGATAGACGACGTCGAGATACCACATATACTCGGACACGGCGCCCTCGATGTAGTAGCCGTAATCCGTCCACTTGCCGGGGCTTCCCGCCGCGGGAACGCTTCCCGCCGCCATATTCAGGCTGTTGCGGAGCGACTTGTCGCTGTCATTTTCGTCCGTCACTTCGGTCTGCGGATATTCCCCGAAATAGACTTTCGTCATGTCCTCGCTCACCGTGTAGAGCGGTCTTTTCGCGCCGCAGACGGTGCAGGTGTTATCTGCGCCATAAATGTGATTTTGATGTTCGTACTCGCAATCTTCGCAGACGCCGTTTGCATAATGATGCGTGTCCGTCACGACTTTGCCGCAGACGGTACAGGTCTGCGAATGCCCGCTCTCCGTCTTGTCATATGCGCCGTAGACATGCGCTTCGTGCTCATATTGACATTCCGTACATTTGCCGTTCTCATAAGTGTGCGCGGCTTCGCCGCTCCGCTGCGTGTCGTGTCCGCAGGTGGCGGCATGCCAATGCTTTTCTTCGTCGTGCGACCATCCCGCCGCAAAAGTGTGGGTGTGCGGCGGGGTCGTTCCGCCGCCGCCCTCATTTTCGGCGCTGACGTCGGCGCAACCCGCAAAGGACAGGCACAGGCAGAGGACAAGCAGGGTCGCGAGCCATACGCAAAGTTTGTGTTTCATGTTCTTTTTCTCCTTTTTGTTTTTTTGCGGGCAAAAAATAAGGACGCCCCAATCCGAGGCGCCCGCTTCGAGTATCCTCGAATTGTTGCGACACAATTTCCTATAAGCACATAGAAAGTAAGGATACACCGATGCCCGTTGTATCTTTTGTGCTCATAGTATGAAATTGTGTCGCAAGGTCTATTCTACCACGGAACGAAAACTTTTGCAACCCTTTTTATGAAAATAGCCAATTACAAATTGAGGGGCGGACGGGAAAACCCCGTCTGCCCCTCGTTCCCTTCTGTTTGCAGCCTTTATTCGAGCTCGAAGGCGCCCGTGTAGAGCTGATAATACTTCCCTTTCAGCGCGATGAGCTGATCGTGCGTGCCGCGCTCGATGATGCGCCCGTGCTCCAACACCATGATGACGTTGGAATTCTTGACCGTCGAGAGCCTGTGGGCGATGACGAACACCGTCCTGCCCTCCATGAGCTTATCCATGCCGCGCTGGACGATCGCCTCCGTCCTCGTATCGATGGAAGAAGTGGCTTCGTCCAAGATCATGACGGGCGGGTCGGCGACGGCGGCGCGGGCGATGGAGAGGAGCTGCCTCTGCCCCTGCGAGAGGTTGGCGCCGTTCTGATGCAGCATCGTTTGATAGCCTTCGGGCAGACGGGTGATGAAGTCGTCCGCGCCCGCGAGCTTTGCGGCGGCGATGCAATCCTCGTCCGTCGCGTCGAGCTTGCCGTAGCGGATGTTCTCCATGACGGTGCCCGTAAACAGGTTGGTGTCCTGCAAGACCATGCCGATCGCGCGGCGCAGCTCCCCTTTCTTGATCTTGTTGACGTTGATTCCGTCGTAGCGAATCTTGCCGTCCGCGATGTCATAGAAGCGGGTGAGAAGGTTGGTGACCGTCGTCTTGCCCGCGCCCGTCGCGCCGACAAAGGCGACCTTTTCGCCCGGGCGGGCGTACAGCGAGATGTCGTGCAAGACGATCTTGTCGGGGTCGTAGCCGAAATCCACATCGTACATGCGGATATCGCCCATGAGTTTCGTGTAGGTGACGGTGCCGTCCGCGGCGTGCGGGTGCCGCCATGCCCAGACGCCCGTGCGCTCCTCACATTCGGTGAGGGTGCCGTCCTCCGCTTCACGGACATTGACGAGCGTGACATAGCCCTCGTCCTTTTCGGGTTCCTCGTCGATGAGCGCCATGACGCGCGCGGAACCCGCAAGTCCCATGACGACGGAGTTGACCTGGTTGGAGACCTGGTTGACGTTGTTGGTGAACTGCCGCGTCATCTGCAAGAAGGAGACGATATTCGCAACGGCGAACGTCCCGCCCTCGACACCGAGCAGCGTGATGAATCCCACGTTATTGACGCTTTCGAGCACGAACACGCAGCCGACGACGGCGATGATGACGTAGAGCACATGCCCGAAGTTCCCCAAAATGGGCATGAGCATGTTCGCATACCGGTTGGCGCGGTTGGACTGGTCGAAGAGGTGCTCGTTTACCTTGTCGAAGTCCGCCTTTGCAGCCTCCTCGTGGCAGAACACCTTGACGACCTTCTGTCCGTTCATCATCTCCTCGACAAAGCCCTCCGTCTTGGCGACGGCTCTCTGCTGTCCGAGGAAGTATTTCCCTGCGCCGCCGCCCACGATCTTGGTGACGAAGAGGATGACCCCTACGCCGCCGAGCACGATGAGCGCGAGCCAAAAGCTGTAATACAGCATGATGCCGAACAGGGTGACGACCATCACGCCCGAGGTGATGAGCTGCGGGACGCTCTGCCCGATCATCTGCCGCAGTGCGTCGATATCATTGGTATAATAGCTCATGATATCGCCGTGATTGTGCGTATCGAAGTAGCGGATGGGGAGCTCTTGCATGCCGTTGAACATCTGTCCGCGCATCTTCTTCAAGAAGCCCTGCGTGATGATGGCGAGCAGCTGGTGATAGACGCCGGTCGCGATGAGCGAGAGGATGTAGAGCCCGATGAGGGTGAGCATGAAGCCTGTGATCTTTTCGCCGACGACGATCGTCGCACCCTCGAAGAGGATGGAACTGCCCCAGCCCGCGCCCAGCTTCACAGCCTCCCCCACGACGGAGAACACGCGCTCCATGAAGATGGAGGGAAGCGCGGAGACGACGGCGTTGAACACGACGCAGGCAAGCGCGATGGGCATCATGCGCGGATAGTAGCGGAACAGCGCCTTTACGACGCGGCGGAACGTTCCCTTTTTGCGGACGGGGGGCGTCCCCGCCCCATGGCGAGCGATTTTAGCGGGCATTGCCGTCACCTCCTTCCCCGTTATCCTCCGATGTGATCTCTTCCAGCGAGGAGACAGCCTTGCCTCCCTTGTTCTGGGTCGTGTACACTTCGGTGTAGATGGCATTCTTGCCGAGCAGCTCCCCGTGCGAACCGACGGCGTCTATTCTGCCGTTATCCATGATGACGATTCTGTCGGCGTCCTCGACGGAGGAAGTGCGCTGGGCGATGATGATCTTCGTCGTCGCGGGGATGTACTCCCTTAACGCCTTGCGGATGAGGGCGTCCGTGTGCGTATCCACCGCGGAGGTCGAATCGTCGAGAATGAGAATCTTCGGCTTTTTCAAAAGCGCGCGGGCGATGCAAAGGCGCTGCTTCTGCCCGCCCGAAACGTTCGTGCCGCCCTGTTCGATATAGGTGTCGTATTTCTGCGGGAAGCCTTGGATGAACTCATCCGCCTGTGCGAGGCGGCAAGCTTCTTCGAGCTCCTCGTCCGTCGCATCCGGGTCGCCCCAACGGAGATTTTCCTTGATGGTGCCCGAGAACAGCACGTTCTTCTGCAAGACGACGGCGACCTGGTTGCGGAGCGTTTCGAGGTCGTACTCGCGCACATCCCTGCCGCCCACCTTCACGCTCCCCTCCGTCACATCATAGAGACGGGAGATGAGATTGACGAGCGAGGTCTTGGAAGAGCCCGTACCGCCGATGATGCCGATCGTCTCTCCCGAGCGGATATGTAAGTTGATGTTTTCGAGCACGTTCTTTTCGGCTGCCGCCGAATATTTGAAGGAAACGTTGTCGAAATCGACGGAGCCGTCCTCTACTTCCCGCACGGCATTCTCGGGGCTGTGCAGGGTGGACTCTTCGTCGAGCACTTCGCAGATGCGGCGCGCGCTCTCGACGGACATCGCGATCATCGCAAACACCATCGAGAACATCATGAGCGACATGAGAATCTGCATGCCGTACACGACGAGCTGGGAAATGCTCCACACCGTGAGCCCCGTGCCCTTGAAGATGAGATAGGAGCCGAGGAAGAGCACCGAGGAGAGCACGCCGTAGAAGAAGATCTGCATGACGGGCTGGTTCCATGCGAGGATGCGCTCCGCCTTCGTGAAGTCGATCTGGACGTCCGTCGCTGCCTTGTCGAATTTCTTCTTCTCGAAGTCCTCGCGCACATAGGATTTGACGACGCGGATGCCCTTCACGTTTTCCTGAATGGATTCGTTGAGGTCGTCATACTTGCGGAACACGCGGTGGAAGAGCGGCATGACCTTCTTCATGAGCAAGAAGAGGATGGCGGCGAGCGGCGGGACGACCCCCACGAAGATCCATGCGAGGTTCCCCCCCATCACGAACGCCATGACGACGGAGAAGATCATCATGAGCGGGCAGCGGATGGCGGTCCGCACGATCATCATATAGGACATCTGCACGTTGGTGACGTCCGTCGTCATCCTCGTGACGAGGGAGGGCGTCGAGAACTTGTCGATGTTCTCGAAGGAGAAATCCTGCACCTTATAGTAGAGATCCTTGCGCAGATTTTTGGCAAATCCCGCGCTCGCCTTCGCGCAGAAGGCGCCCGCCAGCGCACCGCAGGCGAGAGAGGCAAGAGACATGGCGACGAGGATGAGCCCGAACTGACCCACCCCGAGGGTATCCCAACTCGTCCCCGGACCCCAAAGTCCGATGTTACTTTCGATCGCCGTGCCGAGCTGGGCGATGATGAACGGAATCAAACATTCCAGCACCACTTCGAGGGATACGAACACGGGCGAGAGGATGGAGACCGTTTTATATTCCCGGATACATTTTGCAAGTTTTTTGATCAAACAAAATCACCTCCGCAAACAGATAATACTTCAAAACATGAAAGAAACGTAAACCGTATTGGCTTTACGCTTCTTGTTGCGATTCTATACTATATTATCATTTCGGAGAAAAAATGTCAACGGCTTGACGGTGACGCTCAAAGAATTTCACGAAAAAATCACCGCGCGCAAAATGCGAACGAAATGCACAGATCAGCCGCTCAAATCGCGCTTCAACGTCTCGATGACCCTGCTCTCGATGCGCGAGATCTGCACCTGCGAGACGCCGATCGCCTTGGCGACCTCGCTCTGCGTCATGTCGCGGAAATAGCGCAGGACCACGATCTTTTTCTCCCGCTCGGGCAGTTTTTCGATCGCCTCTTTCAGAATCATCTTGTCCAAGATCTCTTCCTGCCCCTCTTTGGCGGGGAGCTTGTCGGCAAGCGTCGTCGCTTTCTCATCCTTGTAGTCCGTCTGCTCATAGATGGAGACGGGCATGCGCGAGGAGCCGAGCGTGAGCGCCACCTCGCCCTCGTCCATCGAAAACTCTTCGGCGAGTTTCCCGATGCTCGGCTGCTGTCCGTGCGCCAGCGTGTAATTTTCGATATAGCGGTTCATGTCCCGCGCGGCTTTCTTCATCGCGCGCGAGACCTTCACGCTCCCGTCGTCGCGCAAAAACCGTTTGATCTCCCCCGCGATCATGGGAACGGCATAGGTGGAGAACCGCACGCCGAAGCTCTCGTCGAAGCCCGCGATCGCTTTCAGAAACCCGAGCGAGGCAAGGGAAAAGAGATCGTCGTACTCGACGCCTTTGCCGAGATAGCGGCGCAGGATGCTCTTCAAGAGAGAGGTATTGTGTTCGAGGAGTCTCTCTTTCGCCTGCTTGTCTCCCGCCTTGGCACGGCGGACGAGCGCGAGCGTTTCCTGCTCATCCAGCATGCAGCGCCCCCGCCGCAAATTCCTTGCACATCTTGACTTTGGTGCCCGCGCCCTTTGTCGATTGCACGGAAAAATCGCTCATAAAGGTCTGCATGATGGTGAATCCCATGCCGGAGCGCTCCTCGTCGGGAAGCGTCGTGAAGAAGGGTTCGAGCGCGCGCTCCACGTCCTCGATGCCCCTCCCCTCGTCGATGACCTCCACTTCGAGACGGGCTCCTTCGGTGCGGCAGATGAGCGTGACCCAGCCTTCGCCCCCGCGATAGCCGTGGACGATGCTGTTCGTCACCGCCTCGGAGACGGCGGTCTTGACGTCGGAGAGTTCGGTGAGCGAAGGATTGAGGGGCAGAACGAACGCGGCGACCGCATTGCGCGCAAAAATCTCGTTCTCCGAACGCGCGGGAAATTTCAGTATCATTTCGTTCATGGCTGCTCTCCTAAATTTTGGGCATCAGCGAATAGAGTCCGCTGATGGAAAGAATTTTGTCCGCGCTTTCCTCGGGATTTTCCAGATACATGCTCATGCCGTACTGTTTGAGCTTTTTGTATCTGCCGATGAGAAATCCGATGCCCGCGGAATCCATAAAGCGGAGCCCCGCGAGGTTGAACACGGCGCGCGAAAGCCCCGCGTTTTCATCGATGAGCTTGTCTGTTCCCGCGCGCAAAGCGGGCGCGGAATGTTCGTCGAGCTCGCCCGAGAGATAGATGTAGAGGTTGTCCCCCCTGCGGCTTGCCTGTAATTTCATAGCGTTCTCCTGTTCTTCGGACATTGTATCACGGATGCGGGACGGGGAATTTGCGGGATTGGGACGGAAAACGTCGAAAAATGGGAAAAACAAAGCGGCGCGCGCTCTCCGCCTCTTGACAAACGGTTTCGGAAGATGTATACTGTTGTCATAAAATTCTATTACAAAGGAGCTGTCCATGCAACGCGAAAGAACCGTCGGCTATGCCGCGCTGACCGCCGTCTATCTTGCCGCCGCCGCGGTCGGCGTCGGCATATACTGTCTTTTGCCTCTTCCGTTTTGGCTCTCGCTGCTCATTGCGGACGTCGCCGCGACCGTGTTCGTCTTTCTGTTCAGCTTGCTCTTGAAGAACGCGTCCGTCTACGACCCCTATTGGAGCGTGCAGCCCATCGTCATCCTCATCGCTTACGCCATCTTCACGCCCCCGACCGCGGCGAACCTTCTGCCGCTCATCGCCGTCCTGCTGTGGGGCGTGCGGCTGACCGCGAACTGGGCGTACACCTTCCGCGGGCTCTCCCATCAGGATTGGCGGTACACCATGCTCGCCGAAAAGACGGGCAAAGGCTACTTCTTCGTCAATTTCGTCGGAATCCACCTCGTCCCCACTTTGGTCGTGTACGGATGCGTCCTCCCCGCCGTCTTTACGTATACGGAGGCGCCCGCCTTCAATGCCGGGAGCGCCGTATTCTTCGCCGTCTCCGTCGGCGCCGTGCTCTTGCAGGGCACGGCGGACTTCCAGATGCACCGTTTCAGAAAACGGAAAACGGGCGGTTTGATCAGGGACGGGCTCTGGAAGTATTCGCGCCACCCCAACTATCTCGGCGAGATTCTGATGTGGTGGGGCGTGGGACTTGCGGCAGTCTGCATCATGCCCGAGAGGTGGTGGCTGCTCGCGGGCGCGCTCGCCAATACCCTCCTCTTCCTCTTCGTCAGCGTCCCCCTTGCCGACGGCAGACAGTCCAAAAAGGAGGGCTTTGCCCTCTATAAGAAAAATACGCGGATGCTGCTCCCCCTCCCCAAACGGCAACGGGACGAACTTTGAAGCGTTCAGAGCGCCCTCCCCCGGGGGACGCATAGTTCGCCGCGGAACTGCACAAAGTATGGGCACGGAGGTAACCTGTATGGAAAAGTTCAGATCGGGCGAAGTCGTCCCCATGTCCTGCAACTACAAGGCGTATGACAAGGACGGCAGAAGCCGCGACGACGAGACGACCTACCTCGAAAAGGGGTCGAAGTTCCCGCCTTTGCAGCACGAGGGCGGCTACTGGGTCATGGACCACAACAACTGAAAAGAGAACGGCTCCCCCGGGAGCCGTTCTCTTTTCAAAACGATTGAGGCGGCCCCTCTCCGCAGGGTACGCCGAAAAACATTGCGAAAAATTTATCCCGCGCTTGACTCGCCTTGCGGAAAATGATATAATATGGATAAATTTCGAATCGGAAGGAGTACCTTATGTTTTCCAAAGCGAAAAAAATCACGTGCAAGGCTCATGATAAATACGATCAAGCCGAGGCTCTCATCAAGGAGATGAGCGCAGGCAGGGACGAACAATTTTTCAAGACCGCGATGAAAAATTTCGACGTTCTTCTGCAATGTATTCTGTACCGCGCCGCAGTCGCGGATAAGAAATATGCCCGCGCAGAGAAGAATTTTTTACTCGACCTCACCGATTATGAGGACTACCCCGTCCTTGTGACGGCGCGCTCGTTCAAATTCCGTCCCAAGGCAAGAGAGCAGTTTCTCGAAGAGCTGGCGGAGACCGCCGACCGCGCTTCGACGGCGTTCGTCTCGGCGTTCGCCAAAGTGGATGCGGACAACAAAGAGCGGGATTTCCTCGCCGAATTGGAGAACTGCGTGCAAGAGATCTTTTTCTGTTTTGCAAGCGTGGACGGAGACGACTTGTTGTCGAACGATGCGGGGCTCGATGAGGAACTGTCCGTTTTGGCTTCCTCTACCGGGATGTATTTCTCGGGGAAATGGGAACTGCTCGTCGCCGCCTTCGAGGGCGCCGGGACCAATACGAACCTTTGACAAAACAGCAGGCGGACAGAACCGAAAGGTCTGTCCGCCGTTCTTTTTTTGAGTTGCCGAGCCGCGATTTCGAATCCGTTCGGCGCCTTACGGGTCAGAGCCTATCCGTTCCCTCCGTCTGCTTTTGCAGCTTGCCGAGCTTTCTCCACACCCAAATCATGACGGGCAGCGTGATGAGAATCGCCGCGGCATCGGCAATGGGTGCAGCCCATGCGACTCCCATGACGCCGAGCCCGAGCGGGACCAAAAACGCGCACGCGATGACGAGGATATCCCGCAAAAAGGAGAGCGGTGCGGCGACCTTTGCCTCCCCGATCGACTGCATAAAGATCGCACAGACCTTTTGCAGACAGGTGAACACGAGAAACATCAGATAGATGCGCAGGCAGGGAATCGCAAATTCCATATAGAGCCCGGCATCCAATCCTTCCGCGCCGCCGCCCGCGCCGAACATCGCAATCCATACGTTCGGGATCGCTTCGAAAAGTACGGTGCACACGAGACAGAGCCCGCCCGTCCAAAGGAGAATGAGCTTCAAGAGCTGTTTCACCCTGCCGTACTGTTTGGCTCCGTAATTGTAGCCCACGATGGGCTGGGCGCCCGCCGCGATTCCGATCGCAATGTTGAGAACGATCTGAAAGAGCTTCATGATGACGACGAACGCCGCGAGCGGGATATCTGCGCCGAACTTGCTCGCCATCCCGTAGCGCACGAACAGGACGTTGTTGACGACCGTCGTGGCGACGATGTACAGCTGCGTCAGAAAGCTCGAAAGTCCCAATGCCATGATTCGGAGAAGAATCCGGAAATCGGGAAGAAAACTTGCGGGTTTGAGCCGGAAGGTCTTGCTTCGGAACAAGTACCCTATACAGATCGCAAAACTCAAAAACTGTCCGGCGATCGTCGCATACGCAGCGCCCCGAATCCCCAAATCGAGCGCATAGATCGCGATCGGGTCGCCGGCGATGTTGAGCACGGCGCCCGCGACCATGGCGATCATGGCATAGCCAGGCGCGCCGTCCGCACGAATCACGGCGGCGAGACAGTTCTGCACGAGCGCAAGCGGCATCATTGCATAAATGACGGTCCCGTAATCGTGCGCCAACGAGAGATTCGCCTGCGTCCCGCCGAGGAGCATCAAGAGATCGTCTCCCCAAAGATAGGCGACGAGGATGACCGCGCATCCCGACAGAAAGGAGGCGAGCATGGCGTTCCCGACGCCGCGGTGGGTTCTCTCCCCTTTGCCTTCGCCCAAGGAAACGGACAGCCAAGCCGCCGCCCCGTCGCCGAAGAACAGGGAAAATCCCCATCCGATGACCGTGATCGGGAAGATGACGCCCGTTGCCGCGTTCCCTAAATATCCGAGCTTGCTGTTGCCGACGAAGATCTGGTCGACAATATTGTAGAGACAGGAGATGATGAGGGAGAGGATGCAGGGCACGGCAAACTTGACGAGAAGCTTGCCGACGCGCTCTTTCCCCAAATATTCGTTGTTTTCCATAATGACCTCCCAAAGCAAAACGGCACGCGATGAACGCAGTGCCGTTTTCCATGGAGACCCAAACGACACCTGCGACAGCTTCCGTACCGTAATCAGATTTACGCGCAAAGAAGCGCCACATGTGTCGTTAAGCTCTATGAAATTTCCCTTCAATTTTATCAAATCATTCCGCAAAAGTCAAACCGAATGCGGAGATTTCGGAAAAAAATCAATTTTCTTTCCCAAATAACCCTGTTCTGTTCGCAAAAAATGCAAGGAAAATCAACTATGAAAAAGAGAAAGACCAAAATGGCATTGCGAGATTCCCCATGGCAGACGGCGCCCTGTACGGGCGCCGTCTGCCATGGAATTTGAAACGAAATCATGCGAAATAGGAAACTGTTCCGTCGGTCACTGCCATGGAACTGTATACCGTATTCCATGCAACCGACAAACCGATATCAAACAAGGAGACGGAAAAACTCACCTGAACCCCTTCCTTGACATTTCCAAGCTGTTTAACGATGGAATCCAGCACCCGCTTATTTTTATCCAAAAAATGCAACGTTACCTCCAAACCGGCTATATCAACATTGGGAGTGATCGTGCATTTTTCTCCGAGACTGGATAAATCCAAGTCCAAGGTGTATGTGATATCATTCATGTTTGCCGAGCGGCGAAAAAGCTGTTTATCGCCGCCGTGATTGCCTTGGATCGTACCGCTCCCGTCAATTTGTTGCTTCGAAATTTGGTATTCCGCGAATTTGACGATCACAAAAAAGCCGAAAAATATTGTTATCAATACTATGGCGATTACGATAAAACGTTTTAGATAGTGATGTTTTTTCTTTGGCTCAGGATTCGACATATCATTCTCCTTAAAAAATGCGCCAACCGAAGTCAGCGCACTGCAAATCGCAAACTCCGGTTGTCGCCAAACAAACTTTATACGGGGACACAGATCTGACGCCCATATATTGGAATTTGCATTTTTGCTAAATTCAAATATGAGCGTTTATAGGGTAGGATAAACCTCCCCCATTGAAAATCAAGGAAACATAAAAAGATCTGCGTCCTCCTTTTGAGTCGATCATAAAGTTTGTTTGGCAGATTCAGTATACCACAAATACAATCTGCTTGTCAAGGGTGCGATAAAATTTTTCGTGAGACAAAAACTTTCCCGCGTGTTTACCGCCTTTTCCCGCCATGCAAAAGGGACGGCAAAGCCGTCCCTTTTGCATGGCGGAGCATTGACAACCTAACATACGGAAGAGGCTGCTTATAATTGTGCAATCAGTGCGATGATGACTATGCCGAGCCATACGGCGCTGATGATGATTCCCGCCATAGCCAAGCCCTTTCCATTTCCGTTCAATTCCGCTGCTTTGCGGTATCCCAAAATAGAGCATATCAACCCGACGACCGCAAAGAGAAAAGAAAAAATAAAACCAATAATCGCAAGTGTGTTCGTCTCGTCTTTGGTAGTTTGCGCTTGCCTCGTACCGCACCCGCAATAAATGCAGACCTCTGCTCTGTCGTCTATTTCTTTGCCGCAATTTTTACAATACATAATATCCTCCTTTGTTTTTGAAACAGTATACTACACATTTTATCTATTGTCAAGATAAATTGTGTAGTTTTGCGTAAAATTTTTGTATGGATAAAAAATTTTGCCAAAATTTGAAGATGATACGAAGAGACTGCGGACTGACCCAAAAGCAAGTGGCGAACAAGTTGGGGGTCGTTGAGAGCTGTTATGCAAATTGGGAACAGGGACGAACGGAGCCGAACATTGATATGCTCCGAAAACTCGGAGAAATTTTTCAAGTGACAATGGACGAGTTGATCAACGGATAATTATATAATCCACTTTCTCGCGGGAACCGCTCGAAAGCGTAGGCGATAACCGCCGAGGAATATCGGGTTTCTTTCTGCCACCTCGACCACGGCGAAAGGGACACCCTGTTGGATGTCCCTTTCGTGGTGGAGCATTGATAACCTAAAACGAATATTATTGCTTGTCAGATTTCTTTATTCTCATGCGCTAACTTCTTCAAAATGGCTATAAAGAGTTCAAAAAAACTCAAATATTCATTGACGAAACATCCCATATATCCGTCTGTATGCTCGTTTTCGAAAATATATCGCCATAAGACAAAAACATCTTTTGCGCGTCCCAATAAGTCATCGAAAGAGCGTCCATCTGGTTGTGTCCAATTTGCTTCAACATATTGTCGAATTTGATTCTGCAAAGGCGTGTCCAACATAAAGTATAGGGCTTTGAGGTCATGTCTCTCTTTGTGGGGCATTTCTTCTATTTTAAGTCCAATTAAATATTTCAGATATAATTCGCAAGCGAATGCGGCGTTGACGACCGCAGGGATAGCTATAAAATGGCTACGCACACGTCCATATTCATCGACTTCGGGATTTTCGCCCCTAATACACCGCTGATACGCCTCAACAAAATCATCTGCCTGTAATAGAATGTTTGTTTGTAAATCGTAATATTCGCTCATTTTTAATCTTTGCGGCTAATTATTATTCTCCAACGCATAAGTTGCGAAGTTTTTGCACTTCCAAATCGGCAGCCTCTTTATTTTTAGCTATCTCTTGGATTCTTTTATCGATAGGTCTTCTTGCTTGTAGAATCTGCTGTATTTCATTATTGATTTGTTGGGATTTTTCCGATAATTCATTTTGCTCCCTAACTGTGATATCTAAATTTTTTAACCGCTCTTCTATGCGAGTTATCTCCTCAGTCAGTTCATTTATTAAGGAATCCTTAGACTCTTTATCTTGCAACAAAGAATTCAATTCATCGTCAAGCCGTTTAAGTTTTGTCTCCGCTTGTGCCAATTTATCAGGCATCATTTTATCAAAAAATTCAAGATGCCCACATTCCAAACAGGCAAAAATTTTTACCGTCTTGCTTATCGAACAGCTAACATCCCACCCACCTACACTGATGAGGTTTGAAAATGCGCTTTCAATAAATCGTTTGCAACCACATTGAGTACATTTCATGTTTCATTTCTCCTTGTCTCATCGGACAAGAATATTATAACATTTTATCAATATTAAATCAAGATGTTAGCGGACATTTCAGAAAAAACTCAAAAGGCACTTTGGCGGGGCTTGGGCTTCAACGAGCGCGGCAGGAGCAACATTTGAACGGCTTTTCGTAGGTACTCCGAAAAACCGTAGGTGGATTTTGCCGAAACCCCTGAAGGGGTCCCCTCGGCAAAGCTTCGGCGCTTCGCGCCTCGCGCGAACCACCGTCGGGTTTCTTTCTGCCACCTCTTCCCACAGCCAAAACGGCACCCCTATCGGGTGCCGTTTGGTGGTGGGAAGAGGTGGATTCGAACCACCGAAGTCGTTGACGTCAGATTTACAGTCTGATCCATTTGGCCGCTCTGGAATCTTCCCTTCTATATTCAATTTGCGTACATTCGGTGGAGCCGGCGACGGGAATTGAACCTGCAACCTGCTGATTACAAATCAGCTGCTCTGCCGATTGAGCTACAC
>CANQOB010000004.1 GCA_947625385.1 uncultured Clostridia bacterium | reverse complement strand
TCTTGACGTAAACTCCGAAAAATGCTACAATACGGATGTCGGACGCAAAACCGACTTGCCGCATATGATCAAGACTTCGCAGTTGATTACAATTTGTAAACAACTGAAACTCACGGCGCGGGACGGGAAGTCCTATCTCACCGATGTCGTGGAAGCGAGGAAGAGTAGGGCGTACGAGCGGTTTTGAGAGCTCGAAAAGGCAGAATCGCGAAAAAATAAGAAATTTGTCGAAAAAAATCGGATTCGAAGTATGGACAAAACCGAAAACAAGTGATATAGTAGAGACAGCAGTGAATGCGCGTGCGCGCATGCCATTTTCGCATACGCGATCGAAGGCGCTCCGGAGGTTTACGAATGAAGAAGCATTTGGGACTTTTTGTTGCGGCCGGCTTGGTCTGTATCTTGTTTACTTTTGCCGCGTGCGATGTCTTGCTCAAAGCCAAGGAAGTTGTATGGTTAGAGCTCGGCACCGCCGACGCAAAGACGCACTTTCTCGAAGGCGAGACCTTTTCCCACGACGGGCTGCGGATCTCGGCGCATTACAGCGACGGCAGCAGCGCGGAGATCGGTCTCGGCTACCATGTCACAACGCCAGAGATGCTGCTCACGGAAAGCGAGCGCCAAAGCGGGGCAAAGACGGTCACCCGTGAGGTCTCCGTCATCTACGGAGGGGACTGCAAGGCGTCCTATTCCGTCGAACTCGCCGCATTCTGCGGCATTGCGCTCGACACCGAACATGTCCAAAAGACGTATGCGCAGGGCGAAACGCTGTCAACAGAAGGGCTGAACGTGTTCGAAGTCTACGGCGACGGGACGCGTATCCCCGTCGGGTCGGACAGCTTCGCGGTCACCGCGGATATGGATCGTTTGGGAGCCGCAAAGGCGTGCGTAACGTATGAAAAATGGGGGAGACAGTACTCTGCATCCTATGACATCGCTATTTTGGACCCGAATGTAACGGGTATCGAAGTCGACGCGGGCATGGCGCCCGCGCACTTTTATATTGGGGACGAGTTTTCCTCTCTCGGTCTCAAAGTCTCTCTCGTGATGACGAACGGGGAGCGCAGACCTCTCGAAGATTCCTTTTCGGCGGCGGCAGACGGCGCCTATCTCGGCGCAGACGGTACCTTTATCCGCGCGGGTGAGAACATTCCCGTCACCGTCTCCTATCTCGAATATCGGGCGGTCTATTTTATTACCGTCGAAGAGCTCCGTCCGGTGTCCGTCGAGGCGGATTCTTCCCGCGTCAAGAAGGAATTTTTCGCCGGAGAAGAATTGACATATGAAAACCTCGCCGTAACGGTGCACTATAACAGCGGCGCAGAGAGGACGCTCGAAAGCGGCTTTCTTGTTGCCGCCGACCGTCTCGACGGCGACGGAAAGCTCACCGTCGATTCAAAGCACGTATTTCTTACCTATACGGAGAGCGGCGTGACCTTCTCCGAAGAGATCTATACGATACGCGTTCTGCCCGTCGTGCTCGAATCGATCACCGTCTCCGCGGACGGCGCCCGGAAGGAGTTCGATGTGGGCGAGACGTTCTCCGCCGACGGCATCGTCGTGACTGCGCACTTCAACAGCGGGGACAAATTGCTCGGAGCGGGCGATTACGCCGTGTCGGAGGACGTCACGGCGGCGGCAGGCGTGCGGACGGTCACGGTCTCCTATCTCGGCGAGACCGCGACCTACGAAGTCACAGTCTATAACAGGCTCACGGGGCTGCTCGTCGCCGATTCCGTCACGGAATACTATGCCGGCATGACCTTCCATGCGAGTACGCTCACCGTCAAAGCCGTGTACAATGGCGGCAAGGAGGGCGCGGAGGCGGTCGGCTACGAGCTCGAAGGCGTCTCGGACGGGGAGATTCTGCACGCCGTGCGTTACGACGTCACCGTCTCTTACCGCGCGGCGGGGGATTTCAACCGCGGAACGGCGGAGGCGAAGTTTTCCTTCTCCCCCAAAGCCGTCGAGGCAGTCTCCCTCACTCTCGATGTATCCGCGCTTCGCGGCAGGACGTTTTACAGGGGAGAGGCGCACGATCTCTCGGGTTTGAAGATCACCGTTGCCTACAATTACGGCTCGCCCTCCGTCTATACCGTCGGAGCGGACGACGCCGAGATCTCTGCGCGCCTTGCGTTCGAAGAGCGGGAGGCGGGAGACCTTCTGACGGTCGCCGTCTCTTGGAAAGCCGATGCTCTCCTTCGGAAGGAATTTACGCTCCCGCTCACCGAACGGGTGGTCTTGGAGCAAATCGTTGTGCGCGGTGCGGCGCGGGAGGACCTCGTCTTTTCCGAAAACGGCGAGTTTTCGCACGGGAGCGTACGGGTGCTGGCGAAATATTCGGACAGCGACGCTTTCCAAGACGTCACGCAGGCATCGAGCTTCGCGGCGCCCGATCTGACCCGCCCGGGCGAAGCGACCGTCACCGTCTCCTTCGGCGGGATGCAGACTTCGTACACGGTCTACGTCCTTCCCGCGCAGAGCATCGCTTCTTTGACGGTCTCCGCAGCGGGCGGCGCGAATCTTACCGTACTGCTCGTCGGCGCGGAGGGCGCGCAGCGCAGCGGAAGGGAGACGCAGAGCTGGCTTTTCTTCGAGAAAGGGGACGCCTACGCGCTCCTGTATCTTACGATTAAGATGGACGGCTGGGATGCGCCCGTCGAAAATTGGAAGCTGTATGCCGCGGACGGAACGCTCTCGGATGCAGTCTCCGTAGAGGAAAGAGACAAGGCGGTCGTTTTTCTCTATGGCGGCGAGGAGTTCCGCATTTCGCAGACCGCATGGCATTGGGTGCTCCTCGGCTGGGAGGTCTCCGAAATTTATCTCGGCGACTCCGTGCGGCGGGAATATACGGTGGGGGAGAGCTTGGAACTTCCCGCCGTCTGTCTGCGGTATGAAAACGGAGACTGCGGCGATGTGCTCCCCGCCTCGGAGATAAGGCTGGAAGCGCCTGACGGCACCTCTTCGGTCGGCGTCTACACCTGCACGGTCTCCTATTCGTTCGGCGAAAAAGTGTTTCGCATCTCCTATGAATACTATGTGATTCCCGCCGAATGCGCAGACCCGGCGCGCCGCCTTGCCGTGACGGCGGACGGCGCCGGGCTTTCCCTTCTGCAACCCGCCGTCGCCGAGATGCCTTACGGCGATGAGGACGCCTCCGCAGACGGGTGGCTCTTGTGCGGCTACGGGGAAGCGGAAAGCGGCGGATGCAAGTATCTGCTCATTCCCTATTCCTATCGCTACACTGCCGCCGACGGCACGCATACATTTGCGGCGGAAGGGGCGACGTTTTGCGTCCTTGCCGATTCGCTCGAAATCGTCTGTGCGGTAGGGGGAACGGAGCAGACGTTCTCCTATGACAGCGCGGTGTGGCAGAAGTTTGTCTGCGGGTGGAGAGCGATCGAAGAGATCGCCGTGAATACCGAAGGCGCCGTCACGGTATTCGACAGGGGCTCGCCGTTCTCCGCTGCGGGCGTCACGATCACCGTGCGCTATGCGGAGGGCGAACCTCGCTCGGAGACGCTCACCGCGCACTTCTCTCTGCGCGCGCCCGACATGGAGAATTCCGCGGAGGCAGCCGTCGTCACGGTCTTGTTCCGCGGCGCCGAGGCGACGTACGCCGTTCTCATCCATGAGCTCAAAAGTTTGCTTGCGGAAAATACGGTAACGCAGTTTACGGCGGGAGCCCCGTTTGTCCTCGGCGAGCGGGCGACCGTCAAAGCGCATTACGACGTCGGCGAAGATGTGCTCCTTCCTTTCGACGAAGAGGGCGCGGACGGCTACCGCTTCGAATTGCAGGAGGGCGCGCTCGGCGCAGACCGAAAGCTCACCGAGGGAGAATGGACGGTCACCCTCTTCTTCCGCAGCGTCCAAACGGACTATCGCATAACCGTGACCGCCGCAGAGCGTGCCCTCGACCGCATCACGGTAGAGGGCGCCAAGGAACGCTTCGAGGCGGGAGAGCCATTCTCCTCGGAGGGATTGACGGTGACGGCGTATTACAGCTCGGGAGAGACGCAGCGCATCGAAGCGGGCGACGGAATCACGGGATATTCGATCGGCAGTGAGGAATTTTGCGACCAGCCGGGCAAATACCGAATCGTGGTGACATACCGCGACAAGTCCGCCGAATACTTCGTCACCGTCCTGCGCCTTGAACGGCTCGAACTGTTCCCGACGGTCGAATGTGACCGCGTGTACACCACGGGCAGCGAATATGCGTTCCGGAACGTGACCGTGACGGCGTTCTACGACAACGGCACGGAAGAGGGCTATTCGGAGGAACTTTCGGAGGGATATCGGGTCGTCGCTCCGGACATGACCGTGGCGGGAGAGCAGCAGGTTTTCGTCCTCTATCAGGGCGCAAGCGCATTCTATACGATCTATGTCCGGCCTTCCAAGCTCTACCAAAACTCCCATGAGGAAGGCTTCGAATATCACATCACAACGACGTCGTACGGCAGCGGGGGATTCCAAAACGTCTCGGGGGACACGACCGCCTGGCTCGATCTGTATATCACCGAGATTCTCAACGGCATCAACGGAATGGGCAGCTATTCCTACGGCTGGCTCCTGTTCTCCTTCTCCTCCGATTTCACTTACGCGCTCTATCCGTTCGAGGCGTACTATGTCGATACGGGGTATGAGGAGTACGGTTGGACGGCGGAATTTCCGCTCAACGATCTCTTGGACGTCAAGGTCTACGGCAACGGTCCGCTGACGGTATCGTACGGCGCCTATCAATTTGTGGCGGAGGACTCCGAATTTTGGCAAAAGGTCGTATTCGATCGGCTCGAAGAGGGCGGAATCGCGATCGACGCTTCGGGCGCGACAAGATTTTATACCGTCGGGCAACAGCTCACCTTGGAGGGCATCGGGTACTATATCACCGATAACCGCATGCGGTACGAACCCGCTCCCGCCGAACGTCCCGGGTTCCAAGTCTATGACCCCGAAGGGAACATCGTCCCGGAGCCGTACCTCTTGGAAAAGGTGGGGAAATATACCGTGGAGTTTGCGTATGAATATGAATACTACTATGATGGGGAGCTTGAAGGGAATGCCACCGCCCGTACGCGGCTCACGGTGCTCGTGTTCCCGGAGGGCTTCCGCAAGGAGGAAGAGGACGGCGGCGAAAACAAGGTCGCCTTTACGGGCGGCGTCGCAGGCTCGGAGCTCGCGCTGTATGTGACGGAACGGGTCACGGAAGGGGACGTCACCACCGTCAAGGGACTGCTTCTTTTTGAATCGGCGACCATTGGCGGCGTGCTCAACCGATGCTATGAACTGTATGCGTTTGAGTATGCGTTTGACAGCGCGAACGACCTTGTCACCTGCGACGCGCCCGGCGCCCTCGTGCACCTCGACGGAGACGCGCTCACCGTGTCGGTGTTCGGCGTGACGTATACCGCGAGCACGGATTGGCAGATCGTTCTTCTCGGCACGAGTTCCCATTGAATGAAAGCGGCGCATCCTTTTGTAGGGTGCGCCGCTTCATTGTTTTTCGGCAGAGAAGAATGCGCCTTTTTGAAAGAAAAAGAGGGAACTTTCCCCAAAACAGTTGCAAAATCCAAGGGAATTCGGTATAATGGTACGGCGTGGAAGGTTGGCAGAGCGGTCGAATGCGGCGGTCTTGAAAACCGTTGAAGTGCAAGCTTCCGGGGGTTCGAATCCCTCACCTTCCGCCAGACAAGCCGAGGCGGGGCACTTTCGTGCCCCGCCTCGGCTTGTACGAACGAATACGGTGAGGGATTCGAGGGCGGAGACGATTGCGGGAGCAATCGGTTTGCGGGCGAATTGCGGGATGACAACCGAGTTTGCCGCAAACTGCACAGCACGGTGTGCTGTGCACTGGGGCGCGCCGCCAAAGGTGCGAATCCCTCACGCTTTGGAGCGGTTCCCGCGACAAAGTGTACCTATGTTCAAACATCAACACCCGTGCCCGCCCCCTTGGGTATATATGGGCGAAGATGAGGGATTCGAGGGGAGACAAGCAAAATTTGCGCCCTTCCACGCGCAAATTTTGCGCAGGTCGGCAAGCTTCGACTTGCCGACTCGATCAGCCCTGCGGGCTGTCGATCGTGCGCGCCGCCCAAGGCGAATCCCTCACGCATTGGCGGAGTTCCTACGCCAATGCGTCATGCCGTTTAGATATATAAATCGAAAATTGAAATTCGATTAAGTTTCCAAACACTCCGCGTGCAGCGGAGAGCGTTTGCGATTTGTCGACCCGAAAAATCCTCATAAAACAGATCACGGAATAATCAAAACGCAGGCGCGGGAGGCTTCCCGCGCTTTTGGTATTTTTTGACGGAGCGGAAACGAGGCAAACGAAAAATTTTATTTGACATTTGACGGAATATTCGGTAAAATCATAGTAGCGCTATGAAAAAACATACTTTCCTCGTTACGGTTTTCTTGCAAGCAAGTGTGCTCCTGCTCTGTGCGGGTATTTTTTCATGCGTTCGAAACGGTCTCGGTGCGGTCGCGAGCGCTGCGGAGCGGGAAGCAGAGCCGACGTCGGAGGCTCCCGAAGATTTAGCGCAGTTGCAGAGCGCGGGCAGCGAACAGCTCGATGTCTGGGCAGAAGCGCTCACAAGTTTCGACGGGAGAGATTACGGATATATCACGTCGCAAAAGAATCAGTACGACAAAAACATCTGCTGGGCTTACGCTGCGGTCGGCGCGGCGGAAGCGAGCATTCTGCGCGAAGGCATCGACCCGTCCGCCACCAAGGCGAATCTCGATCTCGACGAATATGTCGCGGCGTACGTGCGCTTCAACCGCGACGGGCAGCACGACCCGCTTTTGCTCACGACCAACGATCGGTTCAGCGGGAACTGGAACCAAGGCGATTTCTCTCACAACGCGTTTGCGGCGATGTCGCAGGGCTGCTCCCCGGTCGGGCAAAAGACGTCCTACTACTCCACGGACGAGACCATCAAGAGCTTCGTCTCCGCGTCCGAATATTTCGTCCAGAGTTATTTCCGCGTCCCCAATACGCCCGAAGCGATCAAACGCGCCGTGTTGCAGTACGGGGCGGTGACGATCGAATACAAGGCTCCCGACGGGTATTATGACTACTACTATAATAGCAACGGAAAATCGACCAACCATGCGTCTATCATCGTGGGGTGGGACGACAATATCGGCAGAAGCCGGTTTTATCCAAGCAAACCGAGCGGAAACGGCGCTTGGATCGTGAAAAACAGTTGGGGTTCGTTGCACGGCAAGGACGACAAAAACACGGGAGCCCACTGCTACTATCTGTCCTACGAAACGTACCTGACGAGCAATCTCTATGCGGTCGATCTCGCCATGAAGGAGGACTACCAAAACCTCTATTATTATGACGGGCAGCTCGCCGTAAGCAACAGAAATTATCTTGCGGAAGCGCAAGCCGCCATCTTCGAGGCGAAGCTGTCGAGCGCCTCCCGGCAGGAGCAGCTCAAAGCGGTCACCGTCGAGAGCGGAAGGAGCGATATCGACGCAAACATCAAAGTGTACCGCCACTTGACCGTCAACCCCGGCAATGTCAACGACGAGGGGAACATTCCCGTCCAAGGCGCGCCCGTGGCGGAGCGGAACGTGCATTTGGAGCGTCAGGGCTTGCACACGATCGATCTTGCGGAGCCCGTCGATCTGGAACAGGGCGAATATTTTTCGATCGTGGTGAGTTGTACGGACGCCTACGGGAGCTGGGCGCCGCTGGTCTGTGCGGTCGACGGAGGCGAATCCGTCAACGACATGACCTATCATCTCTATAACGGGGAATGGACGAGCTATAAACAGAGCCAATTCTATGCGGATACGTCGACGGACAATATGTCGGCGCGCATCAGAGCCGTCACCAACACCGTCCCGCGGGAAACGTACATGGGCAACGACTTGCGGTACGCGCGGGTGGAGATTCCCGATCGGCTTTTGTTCTATGCGAGAGGGCAGGAGCAGATTCCCGAGATCGAAGTGTACTTCGGTGACGTTTTGCTGCGCCGCGATCGGGACTATACCGTAAAGATTCTGAACAATACCTTGCCGGGCATGGCGACGGTGCAGATCGACGGGACGGGCAGCTATTTCGGGACGAGGACGACCGCATTCGAGGTGGCGAAACTCAAATATCCGCCGAACCGGGTGAGCGGAACGCTCGACGTTTACAACGATGTCACAAGTCTCCACCAAATTCCGATTCCCGTGGACTGGGAATGGGTGAATTGGGACTACGAGCTCGAACCCGGGCTCTCGCGGTACGCCGTTTCCTTGAAGTATGTGGGCGCGGACAAAGATTTTTATCAGATCACGACCTGCGATTTCTACATCAACAAGATCGACGCGGACCCGCCTTTCAGGACGGACATTTCCGCTGCCGACGTCGAAGTCATCGGCTCCTATACCTATACGGGCAGTCCCGTCGTGCCCTCCCTTGCGGTGACCTGCCGCGGGCAACAGCTGTATGAGGGAGTCCACTACACCGTGACCTGCCGGAACAACACCGATGCGGGGCAAGCCGCGGTGACCGTTACGGGCAAGGGGCAATTCAGCGGCGAAAAGAATCTTGTTTTTGAGATCGGGAAGGCGGAACAGCCGCCAAGGACGCCGCACAGCGTCATCACCGTGAGCCGAAAAGCCAAGACGCTCCGCGATGTTTCGCCCGGCTGCGAAGATTGGCAGTGGAAGGATCCCGCATCGGAGATCGTCGAAGGGCTCACCGCAACGGCTGTCTATGTGGGAGCGGACAGGGCGAACTACAAGACGATCGAATTCCCCGTCGGAATCGTCAAGGCGGGACCGAGGGACATAGCGACCGTCGAGCTCGGGCTCGAAGAGACGCTTTTCGTCTATGACGGGCGCGAGAAAACGCCGCAGGTGATCGCGCGGGACGAAATATTCCCGCTCGCGGAGGGGACGGACTTTCGGGTCCTGTACCAAAACAACAAAAACGCCGGGAAGCAAGCGACCGTGACGGTCGTCGGCATCAACGATTACATCGGCTCCGCGACCCTGTACTTCGAGATCGGAAAAGCCGAAAGAGAAGGGCTTTCGCTCTTGCAGCAGGGCTGGATATTCGGGACGGAGGCGCCGCAGCCCGTCTTGGCGGGGGAATGCGAACCCGCCGACGTGACATATCTCTATTCCCGCGGAGACGGCTCCTTCACGGCGGAAAAGCCCGTAAATGCCGGGACGTATCGCATAAAAGCGGTCATCGCGGAATCGCAGAATTACAGATCTGCGGAGGCGCAAGCCGCCTTCGAGATCTCGCCGAAAGGGTTGAGCGGCTTTACGCTCACGGTCGAAGAGGCGGTCTACACCGGGCGCGCGCTCACGCCGAAAGTGTTTGTCAAGGACAAAGAGACGGACTTGGTCGAAAACGTGGATTTTTCGGTGAGCTATGAAAATAATATCCGTGCGGGGAGGGCGACGGCAGCCGTCCGCGGTATCGGGAATTATACGGGAACGCTCACGGGGACGTTTGAGATTCAAAAGGCAAACAGGGTCGGGTTCGACACCACCATTCGTCTCAAAGAGAGATTCGAGACCCTTTCGGACGTCGCCTTGCCGGAGGATTTCGTGTGGGATGAGACCTCTCTGGTCGCCGTGTCCGACCGTGTGCTGCGGGCGACCGCGGTCTACACGGGCGAAAACTATGCGTTCGAAACGTTGGAGTTCGAGATCGTCCTCGAAGAACCGCAGCAGGACAAAGCGCAGAGCGGGGATTGGATGTGGCTCACGGTCCCCGCCGCGGTTTTGACCGCAGCAGGCGCCGTCTGCGCGTTCGTTTGGCAAAAGAAAAAGAGGCATTGAAGCCGAGCCTTCATGCCGAACATGTACAAAGACCGTCGGAAAGGGGAGCAGACCATGGGGAAGAGAAGCGAGAGACAAATGCAGATTCTGCAAAACTATTTTTCCATTCAGGAGAACACGGCGACGTTGGAGCTCGTGTACGATACGTTCACGGAATTGCTCAATCCGAATTTCGGGGGCGACAACATCAAGAAGCTCAACGACAAGCTTTTTTCGGACATCTCCGAAGCCGTTTCGTTGCTTCCGAGAAAATTCAAACTGAATTTACATATCGTCATCAAGGATCTCGGCGAATACGAAAGGGCGGAATGCGATAAGATCATTAAGCAGAACATCTACCTCGCCGCCTACCGCGCGAAAAAGACGAACTACCGGAAGCTGCTCAGCGGCTGCTCCCTCATCGGAATCGGCGCTGCGGTCTTGATCGTGAGCTATCTTCTGCGCAATCTCGATCTGTGGTTCGACCTCATCAACATCAGCGGCACCCTCTTTGTCTGGGAGGGGGTGAATATGGCGTTCCTCAAACGCAATCTCGAACACAAGGCGACCAGGCGGTTCGTAAGATCCATCCAAACCATCACCGTCGAATAGGCGGGACGTTTCTTCTCTTGCGCGCAGATCTGTTCAAAGAATTTCGGACAGATCTTTTTTTGCACAAAATTTTTTCCGCAAGACACGGGGAATATACTTCAAGCGGTTGACAATCCATCCCAAATATTGTATAATGGGAGAGACCGTGGATAAATTTCCCCAAAATATGGGGTTTTTGCATTGTCAAATCAAATATCATCAAGGAGGCTGTCAAAATGAACAACTTTTACAGCCTGCTCCTTTCGGTGGAGGCGTGGGCGATCGCCCTCTTCGTCGTACTTCCCGTCCTCGGGGTCGCGATCGGTTTCGTCGCGACATGGCGCATCCTCCATTACCGTTCCAAAAAGCGATCCGAACGTAAACTCGACGAGACGTCCCAAAAAGTCGATGAAATGCTCGAAGCGGCGAGAGCCGAATGCAAGCAACTGAAAAAGGAAGCGATTTTGGAGTCCAAGGAGCAGGACTTAAAACGCAGAAACGAATTCGAACAGGAAATGAAGGAGAAGCGCGCCGAACAGCAGCGCGTGGAGGCGCGTCTCCAAAAGCAGGAGGACGCCCTCGAAAAGCGGGAGGACGAACTCTCCCGCAAGGAGCAGTCCGTTGAGGACAGGAAGAAAGACCTCGACCGCAAGACGGCGGACGCCTTAAAGCGGGAAGAGCAGCTTTCCCACCAGCAGGAACTCATGACGGCGGAGCTCGAACGCATCGCCCAGCTCACCAAGGAGGAGGCAAAGAAGCAGCTCACGGAGGAGATTCTCGACGAGACCCGCCGCGACTGTGCCGTGCAGGTGCGCAATCTCGACCAGCAGGCGCGGGAAGAGGCGGAATTCAACGCCAAGAACATCATCACGCTCGCCATCCAGCGCTGCGCCGCCGACTATGTCTCGGAGAGCACGGTCTCCGTCGTCCCGCTCCCGTCCGACGATATGAAAGCCCGCATCATCGGCAGAGAGGGGAGGAACATCCGCGCCATCGAGAATGCGACGGGCATCGAACTCATCATCGACGATACGCCCGAGGTCGTCATCCTTTCGGGCTTCGACCCCGTGAGAAGGGAAGTCGCCCGCCTCACGCTCGAAAAGCTGATC
The DNA here is from genome assembly GCA_947625385.1 of uncultured Clostridia bacterium. GTDB lineage: Bacteria > Bacillota > Clostridia > Christensenellales > Borkfalkiaceae > Gallimonas. The sequence continues at coordinate 66,008 of CANQOB010000004.1, read as the reverse complement.
TCCGACGGCAGAATCCATCCCGCCAAGATCGAAGAGACGGTGGAAAAGGTCCAAAAAGACCTCGAACAGCAGATCAAGGCGGCCGGCGAAAACGCCATGTTCGAAGTCGGCGTGTTCAATCTGCATCCCGAGCTCATCAAGCTCATCGGCAGACTCAAGTTCCGCACGAGCTACGGGCAGAACGTGTACCGCCATTCCATCGAGGTCGCCCAGCTCGCGGGGCTCATGGCGCAGGAGCTCGGGCTCGACGTCGCTTTTGCGAAGCGCGCGGGACTTCTGCACGACATCGGCAAAGCCGTCGACCACGAGCAGGAGGGCACGCACATCCAGCTCGGCGCGGATATCGCCAAAAAGTACAAGGAAAACGCGATGATCGTCAATGCGATCATGGCGCACCACGGCGACGTCGAACCCAAGACCATCGAAGCCGTGCTTGTGCAGGCGGCGGACGGAATTTCGGGCGCGCGCCCCGGTGCGCGACGGGAGACGGGCAGCAACTACATCAAGCGCCTCGAAAGGCTCGAAGAACTCGCCGGGGGATTCCGCGGCGTCGAGAAAGCCTATGCCATCCAGGCGGGCAGAGAGGTGCGCGTCATCGTCAAGCCCGAGCAGGTGGACGACGCGAAGGCGATGTTCCTCGCAAAGGACATCGCAAAGAAGATCGAGAGCGAACTCGAATATCCCGGTCAGATCAAAGTCAACGTCATCCGCGAATTTCGCAGCGTAGAATACGCCAAATAATACCCTATCAAAACGGATGCCCTGCGGTTTATGCCGCAGGGCTTTTTTTGCATGAGATCCGCCGATAACCGTTTTTTGTTTTTTATCCAAATTTGTGTACGTTTAACAAATAATGTATATTGAAAACATTCCCTATTTATACTACAATACACATGCAATTAAGCACATGCTTGACAAGAAAGGGGGACCTACGTGACCGAAATTGCAATCGTGGAAGCCAACGACGCAGACGCGGAGAGGCTTCGGAGCGTTCTGACCGAATTTTCCTCCCTGCACGGAATCGACTTTTCCGTCACCCGTTATCCGACCGCGGAGGAATTCCTGTCCGAGCGGAAGAACTTTCGGGTCGTATTTTTAGACCCCGATTTTGCGGCGGGAGGCATGGAGGCTGCACGGCAGCTCCGCGGAAGGAACGCGGAAACGGCGATCGTGTTCGTGACGCGCAATCTCTTGCAGGCGGCGAAGAGCTACGAAGTGGATGCGCTCGACTATATCATCAAGCCCGTCACGCTCGAACGTCTCTCGATGCGGTTGCCGCGCGCGTTCTGCACGGAAGCGCCCGCAAAGACCGTGATGATCAAAGACCGCATGGGACCCGTTCAGATCGCCGTGGAATCCATCCATTACGTCGAGATTCACGGGCATGCGCTCCTTTGGCACACGGAGCAGGGGACGTTCAGCTCCTGCGGGACGATGAAGGGGGTCGCGGAAATGCTCGCTCCCTACGGATTTTCCCTCTGCAACTCCTGTTATCTCGTCAATTTGCGGAGGGTCTACCGCGTGAAGGGATATACTCTCACAATGGCGTCGGGCGACGTGTTGAAGATCAGCCAGCCCAGAAAAAAGGAATTTATCGCCGCTCTCCGCCGCGGATAAAAGGCGGAAAGAAGCGGCAAGGTAAGAGCGGGGTATTATGAAGAGACAACCGACCGTTTATTGCAGCGTCCTCATGGCGGTTTTGCTTTTTGCGCTTTGCGGCTGCACGTTCTCGGGCGGCGCAGACGGCAAGGGCACGCCGAAAACGCTGACGCTTTCTCCGAGCTCGGTCGAACTCTGGGTGGGGGAGACCTATCGGCTCAGGGCGTCGGCGTCCGAGGAGGACGAGGTGCTCACGTGGACGTCTGATGACGAGCGGGTCGCCACCGTCGAGGACGGCTTGGTGACGGCGCTCTCTGCGGGGCAAGCCGTCGTCACCGTCTCCTGTTCCTACGCGAGCGAATCGTGCGAGATCGCCGTGTTGGGCGCCCCCGCCGTCCAAGGCGAGACGGTGACCCTCTCCGAAACCGCGATCACGCTCTCGGTCGGCGCAATGTATCTGCTCACCGCAACGGCGTCGGACGGTTCCGCCGTCGCATGGCGCACCGAGGATGCCGGGATCGCCACCGTGGAAGGCGGGCTCGTCTATGCCGCGGGATTCGGTACGACGCGCATCGTCGCCGAAAGTCCGACGGCGCAGGCGGCGTATTGTACCGTCACGGTCACGGGGACGTCCCGAACGGTGCAGGTCATTCCTGAACGCGCAGAACTCACCGTAGGCGAAGAGCAAGCGCTCTCGGCGATGACTTCGGACGGCTCCGCCGTGAAGTGGTCGTCGGAAAATTCTGCGGTCGCGCGGGTGGACGGGGACGGCACGGTCTTTGCGGTCGGCGCGGGACAGACCCGCATCTTCGCGACGAGCAGGACTGCGGGCTCGGCGTACTGCACCGTCACCGTCACCGAGGCATACCGCAAAGTCTGGGGGGACGAGTTCGATGGCACGGAGCTCTCCGCGGATTGGGAATATCAGGAGGGCATCCGCGACATCTATCACGGTCACGATACGCAGAATTGGAACTGGGGCAACAACGAGCTCCAATATTACACGCGGGATGCGGTCTCTCTGCAAGACGGCGCCCTCGTGATCACGGCAAAGAGAGAGGCGCGGGAGGGGATGGAGTACACCTCGGCGCGCATCGCCACGCGCGACCGGCGGTATTTCACCTACGGCTACTTCGAGGCGCGGATGCGGCTCCCGCTCGGCAACGGGATGTGGCCCGCGTTCTGGATGCTCCCGCAGCCCGCGGATTTCAGCTCCACCCGCAACAAGTACGGCGGCTGGCCTGCGAGCGGGGAGATCGATATCATGGAAGCGCGCGGCAGACTCCCCTACAATGTGGGGACGACCCTCCATTTCGGTCCCGCGACCGAGGGGACTTGGCAGAGCCGCTATCTTTCGCGCGACCATTCCCTGTCCTCGTCGATCGCCGAATGGCACACCTACGGGCTGGAATGGACGTCGGATTCCATGATATTCTATATAGACCGAATCGCAAAGCACGTCATCAAGAGCTATGAATGGTTTTCGCGGAGCGCCATGGACGACCCCGACGCGCCCTTCGATACCGACTTCTATATCCTGTTCGATTTAGCGGTCGGAGGCAATTTCGACGGCGGCATCGGTCCCGAAGATTCCTTCACCTCGGCGTCGATGGCGGTGGATTACGTGCGCGTCTATCAAAAATAGAGGCAACAACGGCAAAAGCCGTGTGCAATAAAAATTTCAGGAGGATGTATCGTTATGAGAAAATTGCGCGTCATTACGGCGACCCTGCTCGCGGCATTGTTTGCCGTGACCTTTGCGGCTGCCTGCGCACCGGAAGCCTCGAAAGACCTTGTCCTCAACCCCTCATCGGTGGAATTGACCGAAGGGGAATCGCAGCAGTTCAAGGTTCTCGAAGGCGAAACCGAACTCCAAGCGACCGATCTCACTTGGACTACAAGCAACAAAGATGTTGCGACCGTGACTTCGCGCGGCAGAGTGACTGCGCAGGGCGAAGGGACGGCGGAGATCACCGCGACGCATGAGGACGGCCGCAGCGCGAAAGCGACCGTCACCGTCAATGCCAAAGAAGCCGTGACCATCACCTTGAAAAAGGAGGACGGGACGGCGCTCGGCGAGACCGCGACCGTCAAGAGAGACGCCGACCTCGTTGTCGTCGCCGAAGTGTCGAGCGGCGCGACCGTGACATGGGCTTCTTCCGACTCCGGCAAGGCGACCGTGACGCCCGACGCGACGAACAAAAACAAGGCGACCATCCACGGCGTGTATCCCACGTCGGCGGATCTGCCCGTCACCATCACCGCTTCCGCGGGCGGCAGCAGCGCGAAGGTCAACGTCACCGTAGAGGACGTCGCGGTCGGCGGCAGCTATACCATGGATTGGATAGAAGAGTCTAACGTCTACGGCAAAACCGAAAACTTCAATAAATGGTGGTATTGGAACTCGAAAGAAGCGTCTTGGGCGGGCGTCGTCGTCAATGTTGCCCGTGCGGAATACAGAAACGAGAAGATGACCGTCGAATATTCCAACAACACCGGCGCATTCTACGGCATACAGATCTTCTATCAGTCCTCGAATACGACGGCGGGAAAGAATTATAAGCTCACGTTCACGATGAACAGCACGGCGGCGGGACAGGTCAGCCTCAACGGCTCGACGCTCGACGTGCAGTCGGGCACCCATGAATATACGCTCTACTATGTGCAGAGCGCCACCATGGCATCTTTCAGCTTGAAGATGGGCGTAGAGGGCGCCGCGAACATCACGGACGCCACGGTCGAAATTTCCAACGTCTCCTGGACGGAATATACGCCCAAGACGCTGAACACGCCCACCGCGCTCGCGATTTCGGGCAAGACCGTCACGATCACCGATACCAACGACGCCGCAAACATCTCCGGCTACCGCCTTCTCTTCAAACAGAACGGCAAGACGCTCGCCGCCGCGACCGTGAGCGGCAAGACGGGCGGCACGTTCGAGGATTATTATATGAAGGACGGCAGCTATGACGTCCACGTCATGGCGCTTGGCAAGGGCGAATACGGCACCTCCGCCGAATCCGGCAAGCTTGCGACGTACGTCGTCAACAACGGCGGCATCAATTATCCCGTCACGAAGGGCGGGGCGGATGCGGCGCTCGAGACTCCCGGCACATGGCACTTCCGCGAAGAGTGGGAGAACGCAGGGTTCCAGAATGCGAAGGTCGAAAACGGCGTGCTCTCCTTCCACTATCTCGGCAGCGGCAACTGGGACAGCTACCAGCTCTACTACAAGAATCCCGAGCTTGAAACGGGCAAGAAGTACAACTTCACGATGAAATTCACCTGCACGATGGATCCCGGCATCACGTTGGCGGCAGGGCAGAAGATTCTCATTTCGGGTGAGGAACACACGCTCGTGAACGGTGCGAACACCTTTACCGCGCAATTCACCGAGACGAACGGCTATTCCATCCAGATTCTCTTCGACGTCTGGCACGGGGTAGAAGGGGAAGCTTACGGCGGCGCGGGACGCCTCGGCGCGTGCACGTTTACGATCACCGAGATGACATGGACGGAAGTCGTCCCCGAGCCGGGCACGATCGTCAGCGGCGACGAAGCGAGCGCGACCGACCACTGGGTCTATTGGAACGATCAGGGATACGAGCCCAACTATTCGTGGGTCACCGTACAGGAAGCGAAATACACGAAGAACGGCGACGGCTCCTTCGACGTCACGGCAAAATTCTCGAGCGACAACGAAAACGTCTGCGCCTTCGGCTTCCAGCTCTTCTACAACGACCCCGCCTATCAAGCAGGGAAGTCCTATACGCTCACGCTGACGGCAAAGGCGTCGAATGACTGCGAGATCGCCTTCAACGGAGAGAGCCATAAGTCGTTCAAAGCGAATGTCGAACAGCAGATCTCCGTCACGTTCACGCTCGGCTCCGGTCTCTCGCTCTTCGACATGCAGTTGCAGCCGAAAGCCAACACCGCCTACGAGCTCACGCTGACGAACATCAAGTGGACGGCGAACTGAGCCGAAAACGACCCATGACGCGGTAACACCTCTCCCCCCTGTAAGCAGGGGGGAGAGTACGACCGCGGGAAGCAATTTCGAAAAGGAGAAAATTCATGGCAATTCCGTTTTTTTCCGGGAAAAAGGGAAAGAAGAGAATCGTACTTTTCGCCGTCGCGGCGGTGCTTTGCGCCGCTTTGATCGCCGCGAATGTCGTTCTCTACACCTATCAATCCATTCTTCACGCCTACTTCGGAGGACTCGGCAGCGGCGGGGGAACGGTCGAATCGGAGAATGCGCTCAATTCCGCGGACGACCTCATCGGGGAGATCGCGGAGGAAAGTTTCGTCCTTCTCAAAAACGATGACGGGTTCCTGCCCCTCGAAAAGGGGAGCAAGGTCAACTTTTTCGGATGGGGTTCGTCCGACAACGGCTTCCTTCTCGTCGGCGGCGGCAGCGGCGGCTCGCCCATCGAGGAGAGCAATCCCATGCACTTGACGCTGCTCGAAGCGTTTGAGGAATACAGAAAGATCTACGAGTATGACGAACCGCTCTACAACACCGCGCTTGCGGCGAAGTACGACGAATTCACGACGACGCTCGGAGATGTCAAAGACGCCGACTATCGCGGCGCAGACGGCTCCACAGGGGCGAATGCGGAGGACAGTCTCAAAAATCCCGGCGCGGATTGGTACGGGACAGACCTCATGAATGAAGCGAAGAGCTTCTCGAACACCGCGGTCGTCGTGCTCTCCCGCTGGGGCTGCGAAAACGGCGGCGGGGGCGAGCTCGTCGAAACCAAGATGAGCGTCTATCGGGACGGAACATTCCTCGAACTCACCGCCGAGGAGAAGGCGATCTTCGAGAAACTCGAACAGGGCGGTTTCGACGTCGTCGTCCTTCTCAACACGACCAACCCGCTCGAACTCGGCTTCCTCGAAACGTACAAAAACATCCGTGCATGTCTCTACATCGGGATTCCCGGGCAGTCGGGCGCGCGGGCTGTGCCGTGGGTGCTCTACGGCGAAAAACCCGTCGAGATCCTCGATGAGAACGGAGAGGGGACGGGGGATTACGAGTTCGTGGAGGTCAGCCCCTCGGGCAGGCTCTCCGATACCTATGCCTATGACTGGCAGACCGAAAATCCCGTGTATGCGAACGCACTTTCGCACGGCGCGCAGCACGGCTATCCCGGGAACGCCGGAATCGTGTATCAGGAAGGTATCTACTTCGGCTACAAGTGGTATGAGACCGCCGACGCCGATGGGTATTTCTCTTCCGTCGGCAAGACGTATGAGGACGTCGTTCAATTCCCGTTCGGCTACGGATTGAGCTATACGACCTTCTCGCATGAGATCACCGAAGTCGGGTATTATCAAGTCAACGAGAAGGGCGAAAAGGAGAAGGTCCCGACGGACGGGCTCGATCTGCTCGAACCCGACACGGAATACTATGTGACCGTACACGTCGCCAATACGGGCGACCGCCGCGGCGCAGAGGTCGTCCAGCTCTATTACTCGGCGCCCTACTATTCGGGGCAGATCGAAAAGGCGAGCATCAACCTTCTTGCGTTCGGCAAGACCGCCCAGCTCGAAAAGGCGGGCTCCGTGAACGGGGAAGGGGTCTCGCTCGACCAACAGGACGTCGTTCTCTCTTTCACGGCATACGACATGGCGTCCTACGATGCGGACGACAAGAATCAGAACAACCATATGGGCTATGAGCTCGACGAGGGCGACTACGAGATCAAACTCATGGCGAACGCGCACGAAGCGCTCGATGACTGTGAGCCGCTGCTTCCCTACTGTGACGGAATCAAATTCGACAGCGACCCCGCGACGGGGGCGAAGGTCGAAAACCGCTTTACGACCAATTCCGAGACGACTGCCTATGCGAACATGCCCGTCGACGGCTCGACCGGAATCGCGGGCGGCGTCTCCTATCTCTCGCGCGAGAACAAATTCGAGAACTTCCCCCGCACCGTCGAGACGTACAATCTCACGCAGTCGGCGCTGAGCGCGGCAGGGTACACCTATGAGGGAGATGCGGGCGCGGATACTGCCGGGATCGATTTCGGCAACGATGCAGGGAGCTATCTCACCGTTGTCGCTTCCGACGGTTCCAGACCGAACAACGACGATTTGACGGGCGCGGCGAACGCCCGCAAGCTCGAAGTCAACGAGGAACTCTTCGAGGAGCTCTGTGACTGGGACAATGAGGACGCGTGGAACGAATTCCTCAACCAGATGACCCGTACCGATGTCGCAAATCTCATCATCAAGGGCGGGTTCCGCACGATGAACATCGAGAGCATCGGCAAGCCCTTCCAGATGAATACGGACGGACCTGCGGGATTCAATTCGGCAGTCATCTCTCCCGGCAATCCCGACCCCTCCTGGGCGGTGTTCCCCGCGGAGACGTTGACGGGGTGCTGCTGGAACACGCGGCTCACCTATAATCTCGGTCGCGCACAGGGCATGATCGGCAATGCCACGAATGCCTACGGCTGGTACGCTCCCGGCGTCAATCTGCACCGCTCCGTCTACAATACCCGGAATTACGAGTATTACAGCGAGGACCCCGTCCTCTCCGGCGAGCTCGGTGCGGAGACCGTCCGCGGCGCAAAGCAGCTCAACCTGTATTGTTACGTCAAGCACTTCGTGCTCAGCGACAACGGCGAAAACGCAAAGGATTGGTACGAATGGATTCCCGAACAAGCTCTGCGCGAGGTCTACCTCAAACCGTTCGAGATCTGCGTCAAGGAGGGCGGCGCAAACGCCATGATGAGCGCCTTCAATAAGCTCGGCGCCGTGTGGTGCGGCTACAACCATGCGCTCCTTACCGACGTTCTCCGCGGCGAATGGGGCTTCCACGGCTCTGTGATCACGGACTGGCACATGAACGATGACTATATGAAGTATTTCGACAAGGGAGTCAAGGCGGGCAACGACCTGTGGCTGTTCGGCTCGAATCCTACGGGCGACCAGAGCCTTGCCATCGACTCCGACAATGCGCTCAAATATGCCTCCCGTCAGTCCGTCAAGGGGATTCTCTACACCTATGTGGACACCTACATGGCGGCAAAGGATTATCAGAAGAACGGCGACGACTCCTACAACGTCGCGCTCGGCGCGGGCGTCAGCAAGACTCCGTTTTCTCCCGTCGTGCCCGCACTGTGGGCGGTCGCGGACGTGGTCCTCATCCTCGGAATCGGCGCATGCGTGCTGTTCATGTTCTTCCCGAAAGCCAAGAAAGAGGAGTAAGGCTCCTTCTTCGGCGATACCGTTCAACGATCGACAGTAAAACGGCTTGAAAACGTTGTTTTCAAGCCGTTTTTGTGTAGTCGGACGACAAAAAATACAATCATTCCGAAATTTGCTTGCCAATCTTGCTTTTGCATGCTATAATGAAAGAGCCTAATAACTTAATTTGGAGAATTATATTCCTCTGCCTTTGTTGGATACTACTATAGCATAGTTGTATCCTGATTTCTCATCCAACAAAGGAAGGAAATTAAGTTATTAGGCAAACGACAGGGATACATTATGTGGGCATCCCTTGTCGGATGCCCTTATTTTTTGCCCGCAAATAGTTTACAAGGAGATAACGATGAAACACAAATTTTTGGCGGCGATGTTTGCGCTTGCCGTGGCACTTTGCCTCTGCTTCGGTCTCGGCGCATGCGGCGAAAAAACGCCGGAAACCCCTTCGGACGGGTCGCAGACCGAGCAGGGCGGCTCCGGGAATGAGCAGGGCAGTGGAATCGAAGGCAGCGGAACCGAACAGGGAAGCGGCGAGGAAACGAGTCTTGCCGGAAAGACGTTTGTATTCTACGACGTGCAGTGCGAGGGCATGGATGCAACGCTTCTCGAAGAGTACCGAGGGCACAACCGCGGTCTTGAATATACATTCCATGCCGACGGAACGGCGCTCTTGAAAGCCGACGACGGCGAAATGAAGATCGAGCAAGTCGCGACCTATACCGTAAACGGGGACACCGTCACGATTACGAGCGTTTCGGTCACCATGAACGGCGTTACACAACAGGTTCCCGCGGACGCCCCCGCGATCACATGCACATTTGATGGGACAAATTTTACCGTCATCAATACGGTGCAAGGCGGGTTGACGCTCAAAGTCATCCTGCGCGCGAAAGAGGAGTAGAGAAAAGGGCTCGAAGAGGGGACTTCTCCTTCGACCCCAAACAGGGCAGGTAACGATTTCAGAGGGCAAAATCGAATTGGAAGCCCATAAAACGCCGCCCGCCGACGGAGCATTCGCTCCGTCGGCGGGCGTTCTCTATTCCTTAAAGTAAAAAATAAATCCGAACCTCGTGATAAGTAAAAGGTTCGGACTTTGGTGCGCCATAAGGAACTCGAATCCCTAGCCTTCGGTTCCGTAGACCGACGCTCTATCCAATTGAGCTAATGGCGCATATCTGCCTTGATCGCTGTATCATTATAGTACTTTCGCAAGCGTTTGTCAATGAATTTCGCGGAGAAAAAGAGATTTCCACAAAAAAATTCCCGTTGTGGAATTCTCAAACCGATTTTTTGTTCGTATTCCTGATTTTTCTGTCGATTCCGCTCGGTTTTTCTCCTTTGAGACGGCAAAATGTTGATAACTTTATGCAAAATCTTCGTATATTTGCTTTCTTCAAAAAACCGCGGCACGCGCTTGAAAACGGTTTTCCACACTTTTTTTCAAAAATGCTCTTGACTTTCCCGAAAAAACACGCTATAATATAAGAAGTTCGCAAGAGCGAACCGAGAGGTTTCAAAATGTATGAAATTATAATGAAAGTAGAGGGGATGCATTGCGGGATGTGCGAAGCGCATGTCAACGACGCCGTCCGCAAGGCGGCGCCCGACGCGAAAAAAGTGGCTTCCAGCGCGGCGAAAGGCGAGACGAGATTTCTCTCGGAGACCGATTGCACCGATGCCGTAAAGAATGCGATACAGGAGATGGGCTACACCGTGACGGAGGCGACCGCAACGCCCTATGTCAAACGCGGGCTGTTCGGGCGAAAATAACCGTCCGAAGGCGTCCATGAAAGGGGGAACTCATGAGAACGCACGAATCCGAAGAAATGTATCTCGAAACGATCTTGCTCCTGCAAAAGGAGCATCCGAGCGTACATGCGATCGACGTGGCGAGCGAACTCGGCTATGCAAAGTCGAGCGTTTCGCGCGCGATGGGGCTGCTCGCCGCACGCGGGTATATCGTTGTCAACGATAGCGACGAGATCATTCTGACGGAATCGGGGCTTAAAAAGGCATCCGATATCTATGAGCGGCACCGCGTCATCACAAAACTGCTCATGCGCCTCGGAGCGGACGCGGAGCTCGCCGAAGAGAATGCCTGCCGCATCGAGCATGTCATCTCCCCCGAGCTCTTCGAGATCTTGAAGGAGTTCTCCAAAAACCATTAAAAAACGCCTCGGGCAACTTGCCCGGGGCGTTTCTCTCATGTTTTTCGTCGGACATGCCGAACGATCGCCGAAATGACGAGGTAGCCGCCGTAGACCAAGAGCACGGCGGGCGCATACCCGCAAAAATCGATGAGCACATCGCGGAAGGAGGGTCCGCGACCTGCCGTAAAGATGCTCATTTGGAGAATCTCCGTAAGTCCCGCGAAGGCAAATCCGCACACGAGGAGCAATACGAGGGTGATGAGCCGCCATTTTGTATCTTTTCTCTCGAAGAAGATACCGACCGCGCCCGCAAGGAGTCCCAAAAGAAGGAAGGCGCCGAAGTGCCCGAAGAGCTTCCGGATGATGAGCGCCCAGCCTTGCACCGTCTCGCTGAACGGAACGCGGCGGACGGTGAGCGATAGGGTGAACGTCTCCGCAAGGTTGCCGTCGCGGTCGGAAAATTCCGCATTGTCCGCGACGGTCACGTACAGTTTGACGGATGCGGCGCGGTAGGGCAGGAGCATGCCGTCGTCGATCTCCGCGATTCGGGCGTCGTCCGAGGCGTATTTGATGTAGACCTCGCCCGGAAGAGCGCTCACGGAGAACGGGAAGTGTTTTCCCGCCGTCGCGGTGAGGGAAATTTCCCCCGTGCCGTCCGGTTCCAGAACGTCGTTGCCGGCATAGAGCGTGACGCCGAGCGAACGGTTGCGCACTTCGAGCGCATAGGAAAAGGAGGGACCGTCCGGGGATGCCGCGGCGGTCGCCGTGACCGACGCCTTGCCTTTTCCGACGGGCGTTACCTTGCCCTTTGCGTCGACTGTGAGCACTTTTTCGTCCGAACTCGACCACAGAACGTCTTTCTCCGTGGTTTCGGCAGGAGACAGGACCGCCTTGAACGAAGCGCTGTCATCCGTATAGAGATAGGGGCTCCCCGCATCGAATTCCACGCCCGAGACGGGTTCCACCGTGAGCGCAGTGGGGAAAACGGTCTCTTTTTTCACGACATTGACGGTGACGGGGTCGGAGGTGAGCGTGACGGCTTTCCCGTTCTTTTCCGTATAGGAGCGATAGTTTGCCGTGACCGTGGTCGTGCCGACGGAGATGCCCTTGACCGCACCGCCCGCGCTCACCGTTGCGATGTTTGCGTCCTCGCTTTGGTAGGTGATCGTCCCCGCCGTCGCCGCCGAAGGGGACAGGACGGGTTGCAGCGTCACCGCAGAACCGACCGCAACGGTCGTCTCCGTCGTGCCGTTTGCGAATTTAAGGGATAGGCTCTCGGCAAAGATCTCGCGGACGGTGATGCACACGGTGTCCGAGATCGCGCTGTTCTCTTCGAGCGAGACGGTGATGTTCGCGCTCCCGATGGCGCGCGCAAAGACGACGCCGTCGCGAATCTCGGCGACCGTCTCGTTGTCGCTCGACCAAACCGTTTTGAGATGGCTTGCGGAGGCATTTTCGGGGACGACGGCAAGCGCAAGCGTCTTTTTCTTCCCGATATTGAGAACAAGATCGCCGCCCTTGATAGAGATCTCCTCGGGCAGCACGTCCTCGGGCTCGTCGTCTCCTCCGATGTCCGTGATGATGTCGTCCACCACGCCGCCGACGGCGGAGCTCTGCTCGGAGGATTTTTTGCCCGGCATCAAAGATTCGGCGATCAAAAAAACGACCTCCGCGATCAGCGCCGCCAAAAAGAAATATTTGAAAAAAATCTTGATTCGATGTTTCAAACGAACCTCGGTAAAACTTTGATAATGTTATTATATCACATTTTCTCGGACGTGTCAATACTTTCCTCCTTAAAAAATGTACGTGATTTGCTTTACAAACCGCATATTTTGTGGTATAATGACGATAAAGACAGAAAAGACGGAGTTGGGTATGCGTTGTTTGTATTGTAATTGCACGGAGAGCAAGGTCATCGATTCCCGCTCGGCGGACGATGACAGGACGATTCGCCGCCGTCGCGAATGTATCGGCTGCGGCAGAAGATTCACGACGTATGAGACCATCGAGATCGCGCCCATCCTCGTTGTGAAATCGGACGGGACGCGGCAGGCGTTCGACAAGGAGAAGATCAAGCGGGGCATCATCAAGTCCTGCGAGAAGAGACCCGTTCCGCTCGAACGCATCGACGAGCTCGTGGAGGACATCACAAAGCGCCTCTACAACTCCATGGAGCAGGAGATCTCCTCCAAGCAGATAGGCGAAATGGTCATGGACGGGCTCAAACAGCTCGACGAGGTCGCCTATGTGCGCTACGCCTCGGTCTATCGCTCCTTCAAAGACATCTCGTCCTTTATGGCGGAGCTCCAACGCATGATGGAGCGCAAGGAAAGCGAGAAAAAATCATGAAACGGACGGTTCGGGTCGGCGGCGTCCTTCTCGGCGGAGGGACCGTCGCCGTACAGAGCATGACAACGACCAAGACGAGCGACGCGGACAGCAGCGTCGCTCAAATTCTGCGTCTCGAACAGGCGGGTTGCGACCTCGTGAGGGTCGCCGTGCGGGATGAGGCGGACGCGCGCGCCATCGCGCGCATCAAAGAGAGAATCCATATCCCCATCGTGGCGGACATCCATTTTTCGCCCCGTCTTGCCGTTCTTGCGGCGGAATCGGGCGCGGATAAGCTGCGCGTCAATCCCGGGAACATCGGCGGAGAGCGCGAGCTCGCGCTCGTTGCGGACTGCCTCAAAGCGCACCGCATCCCCGTGCGCGTGGGGGCGAATACGGGCAGCATCCTTCCCGCATGCCTCGAAAAATACGGCAGGAGCGCGCGGGCGCTCGTCGAAAGCGCGCTCGAAAATGCGCATGTTTTCGAGCGCTGCGGCGTGGAGGAGATCGTGCTCTCCGTCAAGGCGTCCTCGGTCCCGATGACCGTCGAGGCATATACCATGCTCGCAGGCAGGACTTCCTATCCGCTGCATCTCGGCGTGACGGAGGCGGGCGCGGGACAGCGCGCGCTTCTCAAAAGCGGCATCGGCATCGGCGCTTTGCTGCTCGGCGGAATCGGCGATACGATCCGCGTATCGCTGACGGCGGATCCCGTCGAAGAGGTCGTCGCCGCGCATGAGATTCTGCGCGCCTGCGGCATCGAGAAAGCGTATGTCGAAGTTGTGTCATGTCCCACCTGCGGGCGGTGCGAGTACGACTGCATGGGGCTTGCAAAGCGGGTCAACGAGCATGTCGCGAATCTGAACATTCCGCTCAAAGTCGCCGTCATGGGATGTGTCGTTAACGGTCCGGGAGAGGCGTCCGACGCCGACCTCGGCATTGCCGGCGGCAGAGAATACTGTGTGATCTTCGAGCGCGGGAAAGAGCGCGTCCGCGTCCCTTCACAGAATGCGGAGAGGGCGTTTTTCGCCCGCCTCAATGCGCTGCTCAACGAGAAAAAAGCATGACAAGTCAGGACTATTTGAAAGAAATCAGAAAATCGGAGGGATTGGCGCGCGCCATCCTCAAAAAGATCGTCGTGGAGAACGGGGAGGCGGTGTTCCATCTCGTCACGGATACGGGATATTCGGAGCGGGACGTCTCCTATGCGAGCGGGGTCTCCGCGCAGTATGCGGGCGGGCTCCCCGCCGTCGCGAAGGTCGTGCGCTCGGTCCCGAGCGAGGAGGGCGTATGCCATGCCGCGTCGGAATTTCTTCGCACCCGTTTCCCGTCTTTCGCCGCGTTCGTGCGCCCGGAAGATCTGAGCGCGACGGTCTGCGAGACGGGAGGGCGCGTTCTGATCGGCGTCTCCGCCTTCGAACGGCAGCGGAGCAGCGAGGAGAGCGTGACGGACGGGCTGTCCGAATTCCTCGCGCGCAATTTCTGCGGGAGCTGGCCGTGCGAGCTGGTCGAGAAAGAGAAGGAGATCGCGGGAATCGAGCGGGAGACGCCGGCGGAGGAGTATGTTCTCACGCCGAGATATTTCGAAGTGTCCGATTTTTCCGCCATCGACGGCGGTCCCGTTCCCGCCTGCGCGCTGTATCTTGCCGATCTGAAAGGGGAAGCGGAGAATATTACGGTCTGCGGAAAGGTGGATTTTATCGAGGAGCGGCAGACCAAGACCGGCAAGCCGTTCTTCCGTCTCACGCTCACCGATGTGAGCGGCGAGAGCCAGCAGGCGACCTATTTTTCCAAGAAAGCGACGCTCGAAAAGGTTCGCTCCGTTGCGGTCGGCGACAGCGTATGCCTTACGGGGAGCAGTGAATTCTACAACGGGAAGCTCTGCCTCCGCGTGCAGTATTTCAACCTCGGCGGACCGCCCGCGGGATATGTCCCGGAGCGTCGCCGCTCCCGTCCCGTGCCGCTCGCCTACAAGGCGGTGTTCCCCACCCCCGCGGTCGACCCGGAGCAGGGCGATCTGTTCGGCGCAAAGCCGCTGCCCGCGGAATTTTTGCGCGAAACGTTCGTCGTGTTCGACTTGGAGACGACGGGAATCAACATGGCGGGTACGATGGACCGTATCATCGAGATCGGCGCCGTCAAAGTGGTCAATGGGGAGATCTCGGAGAAGTTTTCTTCGTTTGTCGCCTGCCCCGTCAAGTTGCCGCCCGAGATCGTCGGGCTGACGGGCATCGACGACTCCATGCTCGTCGGCGCGCCCCCCGTGGGGGACGTTCTCGCGGACTTCTATAAGTTTTCCGCCGGGAGCATCCTCGTGGGGCACAACGCCAAGCAATTCGATTGCAAATTCATCCGTCATTACGGCGAGGAGGAGGGGTATCTCTTCGACCAAAAGGTCTGCGATACGCTGCTCATGGCGCAGCAGCAGCTCCCCAACCTCTCCAAACACAATTTGCAGGCGCTTGCCGACCATTTCGGATTGCATTTCAATCATCACCGCGCCTATGACGACGCATTTGTCACCGCAAAGATCTTCATCGAGCTCATCCGCATGGCGGGAAAATTCGAATGTTGAAATTTTCGGAAAAATTTTTGCGGAAATGCTTGCAAAAATCCCGCACGCGTGTTATAATGGTCTTACTTGATCGATGAAAAGAGATTGAGAGCGGGTCGCCGCTCTCATTTCTTATGTAGAGGGCGGTATGAAAGTCAAAAAGACAGAGGAGATCGTCGCGTTCCTTCGTCCCATTGCGGAGGAGCACGGTCTGGAACTCGTGGAGGCGGCATGGGATATGCGCTCCCGCTCGCTCACCCTGTTTGTGGACAGGGAGGGCGGCGTCGATCTGGTTGCGCTCGAAGCCTTTCACCGCGCCGTGGACGGACCGCTCGACGAGCTGGACCCCACCTTCGGCGCACCCTACACGCTCAACTGTTCCTCTCTCGGTCTCGACAGACCCTTCAAGACGGAACGGGATTTCCTTCGCCGCTTGGGGGAGAAGATCGAAGTGCATCTCTATGCGCCGCTCGACGGCGCGAAGTACTACGAGGGCGAACTGCTCGCCTTCGAAAACGGCGTCATCCGCCTGAAAACCCAAAAGGGAGAGAAGGAGATTCCCTTCGGCAAGACGTCCAAGGTCTGCCTTCTCATCGAAGTATAAATCATATTACGGGAGTAAATTCAGCATGGTCAACAAGGATTTCTTTGCGGCGCTCGCCGATCTGGAACATGAACGCGGCATCAGCCAGCAGATCTTCATCGACGCGCTTTCGAGCGCGCTTTCCTCTGCGTACAAGAAAGAAGCTTACGGGGAGACCGCAGCCGTCGAGGTCCGCCTCAATCCGGAAAAGAGCACGATTCGCTTTTTCTTGCACCGCACCGTCGTAGAGAATACGGACGAAGAGATCGGCGACGGGGAGATCATGCTCGACGACGCGTTGGAGATCAAGAAGAATGCCAAGGTGGGGGATGTGCTCACCGAGGAATTCGTTCCCAAGGATTTTTCGCGCATCGCCGCGCAGACGGCAAAGCAGGTCATCTATCAGCGCATCCATGAGACCGAGCGCGACATCACGCTCTCCGAGTTTGCGGACAAAGAGGGCGAACTCATGACGGGTCTCATCCGCAAAGTCGACGCACGCGGCGTCTATATCGAGCTCGGGAAGGGTCAGGTCGAGGGCGTGATGCTCCCGCAAGATCAGGTGAACGGGGAAAAATACATCGTGGGCGACCGCATCAAAGTGTATGTCAAGCGGGTGCGCAGCGGCGGAAGGAACGCGCAGGTGCTCGTCTCCCGTTCCGCTCCGGGGCTCGTCAAGCGTCTCTTCGAAGAGGAAGTGCCCGAGATCAAGGCGGGGTCGGTCGTCATCAAGGCGGTCTCCCGTGAACCCGGTCACCGCTCGAAGATGGCGATCGCCTCTCTGGACGACCGCGTGGATGCCGTCGGCGCCTGCGTGGGCAATAAAGGCGCGCGCGTCAACGCCGTCGTCGCGGAACTGCTCGGCGAAAAGATCGACATCATTCTTTGGAGCGAAAATCCCCTCGAATTTATCGCCAAGGCGCTCTCTCCCGCGACGGTTGTCTCCGTCACGCAGGTGGGGGAGAAGTCGGCGGTCGCCGTCGTGCCCGACGACAAGCTTTCCCTTGCCATCGGAAGAGACGGTCAGAACGCCCGTCTTGCCGTCCGCCTGACGGGTTGGAAGATCGACGTCAAGAGCGAATCCGCCGCCGCGAAGCTCGATCTCGGCACGGACGCGGAGGAATAAATGCAGGGACCGAAAAAATTCCCCGTGCGGACATGTATCGCATGCCGCGCCGAGAAGCCCAAGCGCGAGCTTTGCAGAATCGTGAAGAACGCGGACGGCATCTTTCTCGACGCGACGGGCAAATGCGCGGGCAGGGGCGCATATATTTGCCGCAGCGAGGAATGCGCGAAAAAACTCGTGCAGAAGAAGCTGCTCTCCCGTGCGTTTTCCGAGCCCGTCCCGCAGGAGACCTATGAAAAGATCGAAGCGGATCTCCGCACACTGTGCGGGGACGCGCAATAGGGGGAACTTTTGAGAGAAAAAATCAAGACCTATCTCGGGTTTGCAAGACGGGCGGGGAAGCTCACGCTCGGCGTTGCCGCGGTCGGAACGCTCAAAAGAGACGTGTTTCTCCTCATCGCCGATGAGAGCGCGTCGCCCAATACCAAAAAAGAGATTGAACGGCTGAGAAGAAAATTCGGCTGTCCGTTCGTGGAGACGAGCCGCCTCGAAGAACTCGCGGATAAGGCGGAAGTCAAGCTCGTAGCCGTCCGCGAAGAACATCTGGCAGCGGCAGCCGCCGCGGAATTTGCGAAGTCAAGTTCGGAGGAATGACTGATTTATGGCTTATGACAATATCGAAAAATTGAGCGCGCTGGCAAAGGAGCGCGCCACGATCGATCTTCGGGAGACTGTTTCCTCCAACGAGAAGAAGGTCGCGGAGCTGCTCAAAAAGTTAGGCGAGCTCGAAGCCGCAGCCGCGGCAAAGAGGGCTGAGGAAGCCGCGCGCCGTGCGGAAGAGGAACGCCGCGCAGCCGAGGCGAAAAAAGCCGAGGAAGCGGCGAAGCGCGCCGAAGAAGAGGCGAAGGAAGCCGCCCGGCAGGCAGCCGAGGAGGAAGCGCGCAGAGTCCCCGCTCCGGAGCCCGCGCCTGCGCCTGCTCCCGCGCCGAAGAGCGAAACTCCGGTGAGGGAAAGCGTTCCGCGCGAAACGCCCGTGCGCTCTCCCCGTCCCGCACAGCCAAATCCTCCGCGTCAGCCCCGCCCGCAGGAACAGCGCACGTTCCGTCCTGACAATTCCCGTCCCGCGGGAAGATTCGGTTCGCAGCAGACGGGCAGAGCGCCCGCGCAGGGCGGCCGTCCCACGTTTGTCCCGGGAGGCTCGCAGCAGGGCAGACCGCCGCGGACGTTTGTCCGTCCCACGCCGCCTCCGCCCCCCGCGCCGACCCGTCGGGAACCTGCCAAAAAATTTGAAAAAACGTACGTCGAGAAGGCGCGCGGTCCCGTCAACAAGCGTGCATTGCAGCGGCAACAGGGCGCGGATATCGGCGATTTCGAAAAGGAGAGCGGGTACAGAAAAGCCCGCTTCGGGAAAAAGACAAGAAAGGAAACGCAGACCGTCAAGATCGACCACGCCGTTGTCACGACGCGGGATATCCCCATCAAGGTCCTCTCCGAAAAGCTCGGGATCTCCGCGGTGGAGATCACCAAGCGCCTCTTCAAAGAGGGCGTCATGAAAACGGTGAACGAATCCGTGGATTACGACAGCGCAGCGCTCATGGCGCTCGACCTCGGAATCGACCTCGAATTTAAGCCCGAAAAGACGGCGGAGGAGACCCTCATCGAACAGCACGGAGAGGGTGCGGACGAGAGCGCGGTGCCGCGCGCGCCCGTTGTCACCGTCATGGGACACGTCGATCACGGCAAGACGTCGCTCCTCGACAAGATTCGGAGCACCAACGTCACCGCAGGGGAAGCCGGCGGCATCACGCAGAGCATCGGCGCGTACACCGTCACCATCCCGGACGGGCGGAAGATCACTTTTATCGACACCCCGGGGCATGCGGCATTCACCGCCATGCGTGCGCGCGGGGCGATGGTGACGGATATCGTCGTCCTTGTCGTCGCGGCAGACGATGGCATCATGCCGCAGACGGTCGAGGCGATCGACCACGCGAAAGCGGCGGACGTCCCCATCATCGTCGCGCTGAACAAGATGGATAAGCCCAATATTTCTCCCGACCGCGTGAAGCAGGAGCTCATGAATTACGGTCTCGTTCCCGAGGAATGGGGCGGCGACGTGATCGTCGTGCCCGTCTCCGCAAAGACGGGGGACGGAATCGACGAACTTCTGGAAGATATCTGCCTGCAAGCGGAGATGCTCGAGCTCAAAGCGAATCCCGAGCGCAAGGCAAAGGGCGTCGTGATCGAGGCGAAGCTCGATAAGGGCAAAGGCCCCGTTGCGAGCGTGCTTGTCCAGAACGGAACGCTCCGCACGGGCGACAATCTGATCTCCGGTACGACGATGGGACGCGTGCGCGCCATGATCGACGATACGGGCAAGCAGGTCAAAGAGGCGGGTCCCTCGACGGCGGTCTCCGTCCTCGGTCTCGAGGATGTTCCCGGCGCGGGCGACGCGATCTTCGCGGTCGAAGCCTCTCTCATGAAGAAGGTGCAGGAGGAGCGCAAGAACAAACAGCGCGAAGGTCTCCTCTCCGAATCCCGCGACAAGAAGAGCCTCGACGAGATCTTCAAAAATATGTCGGACGGCACGGTCAAGACTCTCAACATCATCATCAAAGGCGACGTGCAGGGCTCCGTCGAGGCAGTCAAAGCCGCCGTCGAAAAGTTGGAAAACGACGAGGTCAAAGTGCATGTCATCCGCGCCGCCGCGGGCGCCATCACGGAGAGCGACGTCTCGCTCGCGGACTCCGCTTCCGCGCTCATCGTCGGATTCAATGTCAGACCGGATTCCAAAGCCAAGACGCTTGCCGAGCGCAGCCGCGTCGAAGTGCGCACGTACCGCATCATCTATGAGCTTCTCGACGAAATGGAAGCGATGATGAAGGGCATGCTTGCGCCCAAGTACAGGGAGACGCTCGTCGGCAAGGCGGAAGTCCGCCAGACCTTCAACGTCTCGGGCGTGGGCGTCGTCGCGGGCTGTCTCGTCGTGGAGGGACGGCTCATGCGGGGCGGCAAACTGCGCATCTACCGCGACAATATCATGATCGTCGAGGGCAATGCCAAGACGCTCAAACACTACAAAGACGATGTCAAAGAGATCGCCGCGGGGCTCGAATGCGGCTGTGCGATCGAGGGCTTCAATGAGATCAGAATCGGCGATTTCATCGAATGTTATCTCGTCGAGGAGGTCAAACAATGACAAAACGCACGCAAAGGGTGGACAGCGAGCTCCGCAAAGAGATCTCTTCCATTCTCACGGGCGCGCTCAAAAACAAGGAACCCGACCTGAAAGGTCTCGTCAGCGTGACGGAAGTGGACGTTTCGCCCGATCTCAAAACGGCGAAGGTGTACGTGAGCGTCTTTTCCGCCGAAGAAGAGGAGCGCGCGCGTTCGTTTGCGATCATCTGCGCAAACGCGGGTTTCGTACGGCGGGAGCTCGCGCGCGTCATGCGGATGCGCACGGTCCCCGAGCTCACGTTCAAAGCGGACGAGAGCTTCGAATACGGTTCCAGAATGGACGAGCTGCTTTCAAAACTTCATAAGGACGAATCATGAATACGGTTGAAGAGATCGCAAGCGTGCTCAAACGCATCAAAAGCGCGGCAATTTTTCTGCACATGCGCCCGGACGGTGACACCATCGGGAGCGGCATGGCGCTCTGCCGCGCTCTTTCTATGTGCGGAATCTCCGCACACACGGTATGCGAAAGCCCCATCCCCGCGAAATTTTCCTTTCTGAAAGGGACGGAGGAGATCTCCCAAAGACCGCGGGGCGACGAGGATGCCTATATCGCCGTCGACGTCAGCGCGACGACCCGCCTCGGGATGTTGGAGACGGATTTTCTCGCCGCGAGGAAGAAAACGACGGTGAATATCGACCATCATGTCTCCAACACGCGCTTTGCGGCATACAACTATGTGCGTGAGCGCCCGAGCAACGCCGAGAACGTCGCCGCGCTTATCCGCGCGTTGGGGGTCAGGATCGAGGGAGAGATCGCAAACTTTCTCCTGCTCGGCATGGTGACGGATTCGGGATGCTTTTCGCACTCCGATGTGGACGGAGACACTTTGCGCGCCGCGGCGCTCTGTCTGGACGGCGGCGCCGACGTGAACAGAATCTCCTTCGAGACGATGCGGCGCCAGTCACGCGCCCGCGCGGAGCTCTACGCGGAGGTCATCTCCCATCTCCGCTATCTCTCGGACGGGAAGATCTGCGCCGCGCTCGTCACCTGCGAGATGCTTGCCCGCCACGGGCTGGATTCCTCGGTGACGGAGGGCATCGTCGATTTCGGGCTCACCGTCGACGGCGTGGAGGTGAGCATCTGTCTGCTCGAAGTGCGAAAGGGACAGTACAAGGCATCCTTCCGCTCCAAGGGAAAGGTCGACGTCAACGCCGTCTCCCGCACGTTCGGGGGCGGAGGGCACACGCTCGCCGCGGGCTGCATGTTCTTCGGAGAGCTCGAAGAGATCTACGACAGGATCGCCTATGCGGTGTGGCAGAACGAAGGATGAGCGGGTTTCTGAACATCGACAAACCCGCGGGGAAGTCCTCGGCACATATCGTGAACATCGTCAAACGCGTCACGGGGAGCGCCTGCGGACACCTCGGCACCCTTGACCCATTCGCCACGGGCGTCCTTCCGGTGGGCATCGGAAACGCAACGCGGCTCTTTGACTATTTTCTCACCAAACAAAAGACTTACCGCGCCCGTTTCCGCTTCGGCGTGACGACGGACACACTCGACCCGGAGGGGAAGATCGCGGCAGAGGGCTTTGTACCGGACGAGGAAGCTCTGCGGGCTGCGTTGCCCTCGCTCACGGGCGAGATCTCCCAAGTCCCGCCCGCATACAGCGCAAAGAGCGTGGACGGCAAGCGCAGCTATCTGCGCGCACGGATGGGGGAGCCCATCGCGCTCGCGTGCAAACAGGTGACGGTGTATGCCTTCGATCTCGTCGGACAGACGGCGAAGGATGAATATGAATTTCAAATCGTCTGCGGTGCCGGAACGTATATCCGCGCGCTTGCCCGCGATCTCGCCGCCGCTGTGGGTACGGTCGGCTATTGCTCCATGCTGCGCCGTACGGCAAGCGGCGTCTTTACGGAGAGCACGGCAGTCCCTCCCGACGCGCTGACGCCCGAAACGTGGCAAAACTATCTCATTCCCACGGATTCGGTGCTGCCTTTGCCCGTGCTCGATTGCTCGGATGCGCGCCTCTACAACGGACTTTCCGTGCCGACGGATGCTGCGGACGGGCTGTATAAACTCTATGACGAGGGCAAGTTCTACGGGCTCGCCCGCGCTGCGGACGGGCTTCTGAAAACGGGGAAAAAGCTATGCTGACGTTTGCGTTCGGCGAAACATGCCAAACGCCGTGCGCGCTTCTTTTGGGCGGCTTCGACGGACTGCATGCGGGGCACATGTCGCTGCTTGCGGCGGCGAAGAGGACGGGACTTCCCGTTGTGCTCACGTCGATGTTCGGCGGCAAGGGGAAGCAGCTCTTCACCCGCGGGGAACGGCGGTTCATCTTTGCGAAAGCGGGCGTGTTCGCCGTATGTGAGGCGGAGCTCGGCGACGGGCTGCGCGCGATGTCCGCGGAAGCGTTTGCGGAAAAAATCCTTTCGTCGATCGAAGCGCGCGCCGTGTTCTGCGGAGAGGACTTCCGCTTCGGGAAAGACGCTCTCGGGGCCCCGGAACTTCTCAAACAGTATGCAAAATGCGAGGTCTTTGCTCTTCCCGTCGTGAAGGCGGACGGCAAAAAGATTTCCGCGTCCATGTTGAAGGAAATGCTCGAAGAGGGGGATATGCGCATGTCGCGCGCGCTTGTTCCCGGCTATTTCGTGCAGGGCGTCGTGGAGCACGGGAGAGAGGTCGGCAGAACGTACGGCTTTCCCACGCTCAACCTCACGCCGCCGCCCGAAAAGTTGCTCCCTCCCGACGGCGTTTACGGCGGTATATGCGCGACGCCGCGGGGGGAGTTTCCCTGCATCGTCCATTTCGGCGCCCGCCCGACGTTCGGCGTCGAGGAGAAAATGATCGAGGTCTATCTCGACGGATTTTCGGGAGATCTCTATGGGGAGACGGTGCGCGTCTATCCCGCCGAGCGCTACCGCGGGGTGGAAAAATTCCCTTCGAAAGAGGCTTTAAGAAGTCAGCTCGAACGGGATATCAAACGGCTTCGCGAACATATTTGACGGAAAACGGGGTACCCATGTCTGCGACAAACCCTTCAAAAAGCACAACGGAGGAAGATATGATCAAATTCGGACCGAGCGGGAATTCGGAGAGCTTTTACGCCGCGGGATACGAGCACACGGAGGATGCGGCGCATTTTGTGAAGGAGCGCGGACTCGACTGCTTCGAATATTCCTTCGGGCGCGGCGTACGGATGACGGAGCAAAAGGCGCGCTCTGTTGCAGCCGCTTTTGCGAGGGAGGGCGTGGAGATCTCCGCCCATGCGCCCTACTTTATCAACTTCGCGAACCCCGACAGCGAAATGGCGCAAAAGTCCTACGGCTACGTCCTCGACACCGCCAAGGCGGTGCGCCTGTTCGGCGGAAAGCGCATCGTCTTTCACCCTGCCGCGCAGGGCAAAGCGACCCGCGAAGAGGCAGTCATACGGACTTCGGACAGACTGAAAATTCTGCGCGACATGATCTATGAACAGGGGCTGGACGACCTCATGTTCTGCCCGGAGACGATGGGGAAGGTCGCCCAGATCGGTACAATCGAAGAGGTCACGGCATTCTGCGAGATCGACCCCGTCTTTACGCCCTGCGTGGATTTCGGGCACGTCAACGCGCGCGAACAGGGCAGTCTGCGGACGGCGCGCGACTATCGCGACCGCCTCGAATACATGCTGTCCCGCCTCGGCTTCGAGCGGATGAAGCACTTTCATGTGCATTTCTCCAAGATTCAATACGGACCGAAGGGGGAACTCAAACATCTCACGTTTGCCGACGACGTATTCGGTCCCGAATTCGAGCCGCTCGCCGAGGTCTTGCACGAGCTGAAATTGGAGCCGTACATAGTCTCGGAGTCCGACGGCACGCAAGCCGAGGACGCCGCCGCGATGAAGGCGATCTATTTCCGGATGAACGGTTAAGCTCCGCTCTCCCGGAGGTTTCGGACGATTTGGTGGGACGCGGGATATAATTCGCGTCCTTTTTTCAAAAAAATCCTTGACTCGTGCGCGCGCATATGGTATAATTTGGTTATGATTACCGATAAAATGCGCAAGATATACGAGGATAGCGGAGCGGACGTCCTTCTGATCGAGACGGATTTCCTCCGCAAATATCTCACGGGGTTTTCCTCGACGGACGGCTATGTCGTCCTTGACGGGAAGTATTGCATGCTCGTTGTCGATGCGCGCTACTTCGAAGCCGCGAAAAAGGCGCTCCGCGCGAGCCGCGTGCACGTCGTCGAGGGGAGCTACCGCAAGGCGCTCGAACTCATCGGGGAGCGCAAGCGTCTCGGCGTGCCCTTCGCCCATATTACGCTTTCCTGTGCGGAATCGCTTCGGCAAAGCGGGTTCGAGCTCGTGGATTGCACGTCTGCGCTGCGCACGGCGATGCTCATCAAATCGGAGGAAGAGATCGCCGGCATTGCAAAGGCATGCGAGATCGCGGAGGACGCGTTCAATCTTCTCCTACCCGAGATCAAGGAAGGGATGACGGAGACGGAGGTCGCCGCAGTGCTCGAATACGTCATGCGCACGCTGGGCGCTTCGGGCGTCTCCTTCGATACGATCTGTGCGTTCGGCGAAAATGCGAGCGTCCCGCACCATGAGACGGGCAGGCGCAAACTCAAATTCGGGGACCCCGTGCTCATCGACTTCGGTTGCAAATACAACGGCTACTGTTCGGATATCACGCGGACCTTCCTCTTCGGGGACGACGGTCAGCACGAGGAGTTCAAGAAGATCCACGCGATGGTGCTCATGGCGCACGAGCTCGTAAAGGAGCGCGTCAAAGCGGGGATGACGGGCAGAGAAGCCGACGGGATCGCGCGCAAATACCTCGCTTCCAAGGGCTTGGGGGACGCGTTCACCCATTCTCTCGGGCACGGCGTGGGTCTGCGCATCCACGAGGCGCCCACGCTCTCGCCCCGCAGCGATGAGATTCTTGCGGACGGCATGGTCTTTTCGGATGAACCCGGCGTCTATGTCGAGGGCAAGTACGGAATCCGCATCGAGGATACCGTCATGATGCAGGGGGGAAGGGTCCGGACCTTTATGAGCAAGACGAGCCGTCAGGCGCTCATTCTTTGACGATAACGAATTAAGGAGAAATTATATGGCACAAATCATGGCAGGCGACATTCGCAAGGGCACGACGTTCGAATACAAGAGCGGCGTCTATACCGTCACCGAATTTCAGCATGTGAAACCTGGGAAGGGGGCTGCATTCGTTCGCACGACGCTCAAAAACGTCGTCACGGGACAGGTCCTTTCCGATGAGACCTTCAATCCCTCCACGAAGCTCGAAACGGCGCAGGTCGAGACGAAGAAGATGACGTATTCCTACTTCGACGGGGAATTTTATGTGTTTGTGGACGACGAATGGAACGAGACCCGCCTCAATCACGATCAGGTCGCGGATGCGCTCCGCTATATCCGTGAGAACGATATCGTTACGGTCCGTTTCCTTTACGACAGCGCCTTCTCGGTCGAACCCGAAAACTTTGTCGAACTCAAAGTCATCGAGGCGGAGCCGGGCGTGAAAGGCAACACCGCGACCAATGTCACGAAAGCCGCAAAAGTCGAGACGGGCGCCGTGTTCCAGGTCCCGATGTTCGTCAACGAGGGCGACACCATCCGCATCGACACCCGCACGGGCGAATATATGTCGAGAGTGTAAGTATGAAGTTCGTCGCACAGCGCGTCAGCCGTGCGGCGCTTTCCGTTGATGATACGCCCGTCTCCGAGATCGGATACGGGCTTGTCGTTTATTTCGGCGTGAAAGCGGGAGACAGCGAGACGCAAGCGGAAAAAAGCATGCAAAAGCTCGCCGGTCTGCGCATTTTTGCGGATGAGGCGGGCAAGATGAATTTGTCGGTAAAAGACGTCGGGGGCGAGGTACTCTTTGTCTCGCAGTTTACGCTCTACGGCGACGCGAAAAAGGGGAACCGTCCGAGCTTTTCCGAAGCGGAAGGACCTGCGCGCGCAAACGCGCTGTACCGGCATGCCGCAGAGTATCTGGCAGGGCTCGGCGTCCCGGTAAAGACGGGGGTATTCGGGGCGAACATGCGCATCGAACAGGTCTGCGAAGGTCCCGTCACGCTCATCTACGAGAATTGAATCATCCATGGGTATTTTTTCCTTTTTCAAAAATTTATTTGCGCCCAAACACAGCCTTGTCGCCGGGCTTGCGCTCGGCAGCGGCGGCGCGAAGGGCATGGCGCACCTCGGCGTACTGAAAGCGTTCGAAGAGGAGGGGCTCTCCTTCTCTGTCGCCGCCGGGGCGAGCATCGGCTCCATCGTCGCCGCGCTGTATGCCAAGGGCTACACTTCGCGCGACATGGCGGGCATTGTGGAGAGCCTCAACCGCAAGGAATTTGCGAAGAATCTCCGTCCTTTCTCCGATCTGGCGTTTGCCGAGGAGTTCCTCTCCGACTATCTCGACGGCGACATCGAGCAACTTCCCAAGCCGTTTGCGGCAGTCGCGACGGACGGAGAGACGAACGAAAGCGTCGTCCTGCGGACGGGAAATCTTGCCCGTGCGCTCACGGCGTCCGCCGCCATCCCGCCCTTTTTCCGCGGCGTGGAGATCGGCGGGAGAAAACTGTACGACGGCGCCTTTTCCAACGCCGTCCCCAGCGAGATATGTCGAGAGCTCGGCGCGGATTTCGTCGTGGGGGTGGATCTCTCCGCCTTTCTCCGTCAGGAGGAAGAGCAGGGCAGGATCAGGCGTCTCTTGGGGAACGCGGTGAGCGCGATGACCCCCGTCAGATACCGGGAGGATTGCAGAACGCGCGGATACGAGCATGCGGACGTCATGCTCCGCCCCGACCTCAGGGAGTATGACGCAACGGACGTGTCTCCCGCCGCGATGGAATCCATGATGGAGATCGGCTACCGCGAGGCGAAGAGCCGAATCGGCGAGATCAAAGCCGCCATGAAAGCAAAGAGCCATGAGTGAGCGCGCGAAAGCGAGAAAAAAGCGCATTGTGATGCGTGCGGTATCGGTTGCGGCTGCGGCGGTGACCGTCGTTGCGCTTGCGCTGTTTTTTCATTTCGTACCGTTCCGCAGTTTGCTTGCGGGGCTCGAGCTGCCCGCCCGCGCAGAAGGGGAGATGCGCGTGCACTTTCTCGACGTCGGGGAGGGCGACTGCACGGTGGTGGAATTCCCGGAGGGAGATGCGCTCGTCGTCGACGGCGGCGACGGCTCCTTTTTACATGCCGAACATATCGTCCGCTATCTCAAAGGGCTCGGGGTTTCGCATCTGACGCTCGTCGCAACGCATACGGACTGCGACCATGCGGGCGGACTCACCCAACTGTTTGAAGCGTTCGAGGTGGATACGCTCTATCTTCCCGTTCTCGATTCGCCGTATCGCGCCTTTACGAATCTCAAAAAGGCGGCGGCAGCCGCGGACGTCGGGACGCGGATTCTCACGCGCTACGAAGTGATCGCGCGACCTTCCGGCGCCTATTGCGCCTGCGTCAATCCGCGCAGTCTGGACACGGAGGGGGACAACGATACTTCCGCCGTCCTCTATGTGAGCTATCAAGGGGTGAATATTTTGCTCGGCGCAGACATCACCGCCGCGAGGGAACGTCTGCTCATGCGCGAATATGCGCTGGCGGAGGGAATCTTCGACTGCGGCGAGTATCCCGTCCGTCTCGACGCGGTGGACATTCTGCGCGTCTCTCACCACGGTTCCGCACAGTCCTCCTGTGAAGGATGGCTGTCCTTTTTGGACCCGGAGGTCGCCGTGATCTCCTGCGGAGAGGACAATCGGTACGGGCATCCCTCGCAAGACGCGGTCGAGCGCCTTGCAAGATATTCGGACGAGCTGTACCGCATCGACGAATGCGGCGATATCATCGTCTCCGTCTGCGGCGGGACGTATTCCATACAAACTTTATCGGAGTAAACATATGAGAGTTGCTACGGCAGGGGAATCCCACGGAAAAGGGGTGTACGCCGTCATCGAGGGCATGCCTGCGGGGCTGGCGCTCGACGGGGCTGCGATCGACGCTGCGCTCGCGCGGCGCCAGGCGGGCTACGGCAGGGGCGCGCGTCAAAGCATCGAACAGGACCGTGTAACCGTTCTTTCGGGTGTGCGCGGCGGCGTCACGCTCGGAAGTCCGATCGCCATTGCGGTCTCCAACCGCGACTGCGAAAGCAGCAATGCGATGGCACCGTCATGCCCGCAGGAAAAACTCACATGCGTGCGCCCGGGACATGCCGACCTTCCCGGGATGCTCAAATTCGGCACGGACGACGCGCGCAACATCTTGGAACGTGCGTCCGCACGGGAGACCGCGGCGCGGGTGGCGGCGGGCGAGGTCTGCCGTCAGCTGCTCGGCGCTCTCGGCGTCGGCATCCGGGGGTTCGTGCGCAGAATCGGCAGCGTGGCGGACGGACGGGACTATGCCTTCGCAGATATCCTGCTCGATTCCGATACGGGAATGCTCGATTTGGAATGCGCCGCGCGTGCGCGGCGGGAGATCGACGCGTGCAGGGAGGCAGGAGACACGCTCGGCGGCGCCGTCGAACTGCGCGTCAAGGGCTTGAAGAGCGGATTCGGGAGCTGTATGACGGCGCGGGAGAAGCTGGATGCCCGTCTTTGCGCCGCGCTCTTTTCCGTGCAGGCGGTGAAGGGCGTGGAGGTCGGACTCGGGTTTGCCGCGGCGGGGCTGCGCGGCAGTGAAGTGCACGACGAGATTTTCTTTGAAAAGGAACGGGGATATTTTCGGAAAACCAACCGCGCGGGCGGAATCGAGGGCGGCATGTCCAACGGCGAAGAGCTTGTGCTCTCCGCGGTCATGAAACCCATTCCTACCTTGATGCGCGGACTTCTCACCGTGGATACGGCGACGGGGAAACCCGCGACCGCCGAGGCGGTGAGGAGCGACATCTGCGCCGTCCCCGCCTGTGAAGTCGTCCTCGAAAGCGTGCTCGCGACGGAGCTCTGCGCCGCCGTTCTCGACCGTCTCGGCGGAGATACGCTGCAAGAAGTTGTCAAACGGTACAAAGAGCTGCCATGAAAACGTTCAGGATACGCTGTAAAACCGAAGAAGAGAGCGTGATCGTATGCAGAAAGCATGTGTTTTCCGCAGTGCTTGCGCCTCTGCGCGCGGAATTGTGCGACGGCGGGGGAATCGTTTTTACCGACTCCAACGTCTATTCGCTCTATCGAAGCCAAATCGGGCGCTATCTCGCGGATGTTCCCGTGTACGTCATGCCCGCGGGCGAAGAATTCAAGACGGAAAAGACGCTGTTTTCTCTGCTGGAAGCGATGGCGAAGGCGAAACTTCGCCGCGATTCAACGCTCATCGCGCTCGGCGGGGGCGTCGTAGGCGACGTCGGCGGGCTCGCCGCGAGCCTGTATATGCGGGGAATCGCCTGCATACAGGTGCCGACGACCTTGCTTGCGCAGACGGACAGCGCCATCGGCGGCAAGACCGCCATCGATTGCTGCGGCATCAAAAATCTCATCGGGACCTTTCATCAACCCAAGGCGGTCTATGCGGATGCGGCGTTTTTTCGGACGCTCCCCGCGCGGGAGATCACCTGCGGGTTGGGCGAGATCGTCAAATACGGCGCGCTCGACGGCGCGCTCTTCGAAAAGCTCTGCGCGCAAAAGAATCTGCGCGATCTCGGATTTTTGGAGAGCGTCGTCCCCGACTGCATCGCTTGCAAAGCGGAGATCGTAAAGAGGGATGTGAGCGATCTCGGGCTCCGCGCCTGTCTCAATCTCGGACATACGACGGCGCATGCCGCAGAACTCGCTCTCGGCACCTATTCGCACGGCGCCTGCGTCCTCCTCGGCATGCTCTATGAAGCGCGCCTTGCCGCGATGTTTGTCCGTACGGATGAGGCGTACCTCGCCCGTCTC
Organism: uncultured Clostridia bacterium; assembly: GCA_947625385.1. GTDB lineage: Bacteria > Bacillota > Clostridia > Christensenellales > Borkfalkiaceae > Gallimonas. The sequence continues at coordinate 35,438 of CANQOB010000004.1, read as the reverse complement.
GAAGCGCTCATCCGCACTGCCGCGGATTTCGATCCCGCCGCGGCGGACGTCCCGCGCTCTGCCGCCCGCGCGGCGTTTGACAAAAAGAATACGTCGGCGGAACGGGTGACGCTCGTTGTTCCCGTCTCGCCCGGAGCATACGAGACGTTGGAACTTCCCTATCAAACTTACCAAAGCGCGCTTGAAAGGATACGCCGCGCGCTGTGAGGAGCAAGCCGTGAAACTCGCCGTTCTGGGACGGGATGTATCCCGTTCCGAAAGCCCGCAGATTCATCAATTCATCCGCAAGCAATGGAGGCTGCCCTGCGACTATGACAGAATCTCCCTTCCCGAGAGCGGATTTTCTTCGGAGATCGGGCACATTCTCCGCAAATATGACGGGCTGAATGTTACGATTCCCTACAAACGGGACATTCTTCCCTATCTGCGCTCCGCAGAGGGCGACGCGCGCGTGTTCGGCGCCGTCAACACCGTTGTGACGGCGACCCGCACAGGCTATAATACGGACGGGCTCGGCTTTTCCTGCATGCTCTCGTCTGCGGACGTTCCCGTCCGAGGCAGGCGCGTGCTCGTGCTCGGTGCGGGCGGGGCGGGACGGAGCGTTCTCTACCGCCTTGCACAGGCGGGCGCACAAGTCTTTTGCTACGAGCGGGACGGCGCGAGACTCGGGGAATGCCATGCGGCGCTGCGCTGTTTTACGCCGCTCTTTGTTGTGGACGGCGCATTTGACGTCATCGTCAACTGTACCGGCGTGGGGATGCACGAAACGGTCGGCAAGACGCCCGAGATCGCATATCCCGACGGCGTTTTTCCCGCAGACAGGGCGCTCGAAGGGTGTTCCTGCGCGGTGGATCTCATCTATGAACGGGAATCCGAATTTCTCCGCGTTGCCCGCTCGATGGGGAAACGTACGTTGGCGGGCGGCTCGATGCTCTTTTTTCAAGCTTATTTTTCGGAATGTATCTTTTCCGGCAGGGAAAGTTCAAATACGGAAGCGGATGCGCTCTATCGGCGCTATCGGGAGGAATCATGAAACTGCTCATCATCAACGGAGTCAATCTCAGCTCAACGGGGCGGCGCGAACAAGCGGTCTACGGCACGCGCACGCTCGACGAGATCAATGCGTCGCTCAAAGCGTATGCCGCTGCGCGCGGACATACGGCGGAATTTTTTACGAGCGACCTCGAAGGGGAACTCTGCGCCGAGATCGCACATGCAGAGGGAAAGTACGACGGAATCATCCTCAATGCGGGGGCGTATTCGCACTATTCGTATGCCATCCGCGACGCGATCGCATCGGTCGGCGTCCCCGTCGTGGAGGTCCACATGAGCAACGTGCATGCGCGCGAAGAATTTCGCAGACATTCCGTTCTCACCGAAGTATGCAAGGGGGAGATTCTCGGCTTCGGCGAGGACAGCTATCGCCTGGCGCTCGAGAGCTTTTTCGTATGAACATCATTCTCTGCGGCATGCCCGGTTCGGGCAAGACAACGGTCGGAAAGCTGCTCTCCGGGCGTCTGTCGATGAATTTTGCGGACACCGACGCGCTCATCGAACGCAAGTACGGGCAGATCGCCCGACTGTTCGAGACGCAGGGCGAGTCCTTCTTCCGGGAGATCGAGACAGAGACGTTCCGTGCGCTTCTGAAAGAGGACGGCTGCGTCATCGCGACGGGAGGCGGCATCGTCACGCGGGCGGAGAACCGTGAGCTGATGGCGGGCAAGCGGGTGTTTTATCTCGCCTCCGACATGAACGAGCTCTGCGCGCGGCTCGCAAACGACGATACGCGCTATCTTCTGCGCGGAGATCTGCGCCGCGGTCTCGAAACGCTCATGCGCATGCGCGCGCCTCTCTATGAAGAGGTCGGTGTCCGCATAGAAACAAAGGGAAAAACGCCGTCGGAGATCGCCTCTGCGATCGAAAAGGAGGTCATGGGATGAAGTATGCGCTCGTCACGGGAGGAACGCGGGGAATCGGGTTGGCGACGGTCAGACTGCTGTCGGCGCACGGCTTTGCCGTCACCGCGCTCTATGCGTCGAGCGAAGCGGACGCCGCCCGCGCGAAAGAGCTCTGTCCAGTCGCTGCGTTCGTCCGCGCAGACGTCTCCGAAGAGCCGCAGATCAAACGGGTGCTCGACGGGATGCCCGCGCTCGATCTGCTCGTGGCAAATGCGGGAGTTTCCCTTTTTTCGCAGGTGCAGGATGTCACGGAGGAAGAATACCGCCGCGTCATGGATATCAACTTCGGCGGCGTGCTCTTTGCTTGCAAGCATGCCGTCAAAAAACTCATCGAACGAGAGGGCACCATCGTCACCGTATCGTCCGTGCTGGGCGAGACGGGCGCGAGCTGCGAGAGCGTCTATTCCGCGTCGAAAGGGGCGATCATCGCGTTCACCAAATCGCTTGCAAAGGAGTTGGCGCCCTCCCGCGTCACCGTCAACTGCGTCACCCCCGGGGTGGTGGACACGGCGATGAACGCCCGTCTCTCGGAAGCGGAGAGGGAAGAGCTCGCCCGGAAGATTCCGCTCGGGCGGTTTGCAAGCCCGGAAGAAATTGCCTCCGCCGTTCTGTTCCTCGCCGAGCATCGCTACATCACGGGACAAGTCCTGGGAGTCAACGGGGGCTGCTTCGACCTGTAATTTCCGATTTTGACCGTTTGCATAGTACTATGCCAGACATAAATCCCGTTTTTTGCGGGATTTTTTATAAAATTGGGAAAAACTTTTTTGGAAAAAAAGGAGTTTTTTCCTTTTTTGGCGAAATAACCAATGATGAAACAAAAGACATACGAAAAAGAGGCGGCGTTTTTCTCGCCCTATGCGATGCGCTCGGAATGTACGCGCGGCAGGCTCAAAGAGGAGCCGCCCTGTTCCATGCGCACCGATTTCCAGCGCGACAGAGACCGGATCATCTATTCCAAGTCCTTTCTGCGTCTGAAAAACAAGACGCAGGTCTTTTTCGCGCCGGACGGCGATCACTATATGTCGCGGCTCACGCATACGCTCGACGTGAGTCAGATCGCCCGCTCGATCGCCCGGTGTCTTTCCCTCAACGAAGATCTTGCGGAGGCGATCGCGCTCGGGCACGACCTCGGTCACACGCCCTTCGGGCATGTGGGGGAGCGCGTTCTCGACAAGCTCTCGCCAACGGGGTTCCGCCATTCGGAGCAATCCCTGCGCGTCGTCGACTGTCTCGAAAAGGACGGCGCGGGACTCAATCTTACATACGAGGTGCGCGACGGGATTCTCAACCATCCCTCGCACGGCGCGCCCTGCACGCTGGAAGGCGCCGCAGTCTCCCTCGCCGACAGAATCGCCTATATCAATCACGACATCGAGGACGCCATCCGCGCGGGTTTTCTTCGGGCGGAGGAGCTTCCGCCGCACGCGGTCGAAGTTTTTGGCAGGGATACCTCCGCGCGAATCAACACCGCGATCACGGATATCTATGAGGAATCCGAGGGGAAACCCTATGTGCGGATGTCCGAAGCGCGGCAAACGGCGCTCGATGAGCTCCGCGCGTTCATGTTCGAACATGTCTATGAGCACGCGAACAAGCTCATCCAGGAGAATGCGGAGCGCATGCTCGAAGCGCTCTACAACTATTTTTACGCGCGTCCCGAGCAGCTGCCCGCGCTCTATCTCCCGACGGCGGAGACCGACGTTTCGCGGGCGGTGTGCGACTATCTCTCCTCCATGACGGATAGGTATGCGATCAACGTATTCCTGAAACTGTTTGTGCCGCGGGAGGGAAGCGTATGAACCATGAGAGCTTTTCCGATTTTCTGCGTTTGCTCAAAGAGAAATGCGATATCACGGAGGTCATCGGTTCGTATATCAAACTCGAACGCAGAGGATATAATTATTGGGCTTGCTGTCCTTTCCACCACGAAAAGACGCCGAGTTTTTCCATCAACGCTGCGGACAGGTACTATCACTGCTTCGGTTGCGGAGCCTCGGGCGACGTCATCACCTTTGTAAAGGAATACGAAAACGTCGATTTCGCGCAGGCGGTCCAGATTCTTGCCTCCCGCGTGGGGCTCGAAGTGCCCGCTTACGACGAGAAAGCGGCGGAGGAAGCCGCGGCAAAGAAAAAAAAGAGGGACAGGCTGTCTGCGCTCATGCGCGATGCCGCGCGCTTTTATCTCAACAATCTCTATGCGGGACGCGCACAGGAGCATCTCGCCTATCTCGAAGAGCGGGGAATCGCGCCCTCCACGGCAAAAAAATTCGGGTTGGGCGCCTCTCTCGACTACCGCGCGCTCCCTTCCTACCTGTTGGCGCAGGGCTACACGCCCGAGGAATGTATCGAAAGCGGCGCATGCGGCAGGTTGGAGGACGGGAAACTGTTCGACGCGGAGGGGGGACGGCTCATCATCCCCATCATCAACAACATGGACGAGGTGATCGCCTTCGGCGGGAGAATCCTCAAAAAGTCCAACCGCAACAAGTATGTGAACACCCGCGAGACCTTGCTCTTCAACAAGAGCAAAAGTCTGTACAATATCAACCTCGTCAAGAAGGAAAAACGGGCGGGCGGGCTTCCCTTCCTCATCATGCTCGAAGGGTATATGGACGTCATTTCGCTCTATCAGGCGGGATTCCGCAATGTGGTGGCGAGCATGGGGACCTCTCTCACCAAGGAGCAGGTGCGGCTCGCGAAACGGTATTCGGAGACGGTGCTCATCAGCTACGACGGGGATGCGGCGGGGCAATCCGCAAATCTGCGCGGACTGAAACTCCTCGAAAAGGAGGGCGTGAAGATACGCGTCGTGCCCCTTCCGGAGGGGCTCGACCCCGACGACGTTGTGCGCAAACAGGGCGCGGACGGATACCGCCGCTGTCTGGACGCCGCCATGCCGCTCATTGATTTCCGCATCCTCTCCGCGGAGAGAAAATTCGACCTCACGCGGACGGAGGAGAGGCGGGAATTCATCAAAGAGGCGTTGCCCATTCTCCGGGAGGCGGAGAGCGCTTCGGAGAGAGAAGAGCTCATCGGACGCGTCGCCGAGGTCTCCGGCATCAGCCGCGAATCGATTTTGCGCGACCTCGACCGCGTGCCCTCCAAGGAGGCGGAGGAGCCGCCGCCCGCCAAGACCGAGGTCGCGGACGGCGTTAAAAAAGCCGCGCGTTTTGTGCTTGCGGCATGCCTGTTGTCCAAGCCCTACGCAACAGATTGCGACCTCGCTGCATATGATTTCCCCGATGAGGCACACCGAAAGATCGCAGAGTACATCATCGAGGGGCGAAAGAGAGGAATGCTCCGTCCGAGCGGGATTTTCGACGTGATGCCGCCCGAGGGGGAGCTCTCGGAAGTGCTCAATCTCGACTTCGGGGACAATCTCGACGGGGCAGCGGCGGAAAAATATTTCAGGGACAGCCTCGGCGTCCTCATGAAAGCCTCGTTGGAGGCGAAGAATGCGGAGGCGCTCAGGCGGTACGCGGAGGCAAAGACGGATGAGGAGAGAAGGGAACTTCTCCTGCTCATCGGAAAGTACAGCAAACTGCTGAATACAAACAAACGTAAGAATTAAGACGGAGGGAAGCATGATCGTAAACGAAGAAAAACTGAACGGACTCATCGAAACGATAGCCTCGGAATACAAGATGAAGGGAAGCGTTTCCACCAACGCGCTCTGCGATGCGTTGGAGAAATACGACCTTACGCCGCAACAGATCGAGCAGGTCTACAAGGCTCTGCCCGACTTGGGCGTGACCATCTATGACGAGGACGAGCGCGACAAGGAGCTTTTCGAACAGGCGCTCTCCGATATCGGGCTGGACGACCCCGTAAAGATGTATCTCAAAGATATCGGCAGAGTTCCTCTTCTTTCCACGGACGAGGAGATCGAGCTCGCCCGCAGGATGCAGGAGGGCGACGAGGCGGCGAAGCGGAGACTGTCCGAAGCCAACCTCCGTCTCGTCGTGTCCATCGCCAAACGCTATGTCGGACGGGGGATGCTCTTCCTCGACCTCATTCAGGAGGGCAACCTCGGGCTCATGAAGGCAGTGGAGAAATTCGACTACCAGAAGGGTTTCAAATTTTCCACTTACGCAACGTGGTGGATACGGCAGAGCATCACGCGCGCCATCGCAGACCAGGCGCGAACCATCCGCATTCCCGTCCACATGGTGGAGACGATCAACAAGTTGACCCGCGTTTCGCGCATGCTTTTGCAGGAAAACGGGCGGGAGCCCTCTCCCGAAGAGATCGCGGAAGCGATGGGAATCGATGTGGCGCGCGTCATGGAGATCCAAAAGATCGCACAGGATCCCGTCTCCCTCGAAACGCCCATCGGCGAAGAGGAGGATTCCCATCTCGGCGACTTCATCGAGGACGACAAGACGCAGACGCCCGGGGACAGCGTCACCTTCATCATGTTGAAAGAGCAGCTGCTGGGCGTGCTCGATACGCTTACTCCCCGCGAAGAAAAGGTGCTTCGCCTGCGCTACGGCATCGACGACGGCAAGCCCCGCACCCTCGAAGAGGTGGGCAGGGAATTCAACGTCACGCGTGAACGCATCCGCCAGATCGAGGCGAAGGCGCTCCGCAAACTCCGCCATCCTTCGCGGAGCAAGCGTCTGCGCGACTTCCTCAACTGATGACGGCGCGCATCGCCCACATCGTAAGTTTGCTTCCCGCCTGCCGCGTGTTCGCCGACATCGGCTGCGACCACGGCTACATGACCCGCTATATGCTCCGCCGCGGGCTGTGCGAGAGAGCGTACATATCGGACATCAGCGCAAAGAGCCTTGCGAAGGCGCAAAAGCTCTTGGCGGAGGAGATCGCCGCGGGGAAGTGTATCCCCGTCGTCGCAAACGGGCTGGAGGGGATCCGCGAGCCCTGCGACTTCGTCCTCATTGCGGGAATCGGGGGAGAGGAGACCGTCAAGATCTTGGAACGGGGCGGAATCCCCGCCCGCTTTCTGCTCCAACCCATGAAGAACACCGAAAAAGTGCGGCGCTACCTCGTGGAGCGCGGGGCGGGCATCGAGCGCGATTACACTTTCTCCGAGGGGAAAGTGCAGAGGAAATATTACGACCTCATCCTCGGCTCCGCAAAGGGGGGGAGCGTTTATTCCGAGAAGGAGCTCCGCTTCGGGCGGGACAACCTGCGCGGCGCATCCGCTGCCTTTCTCTTTGAGATGAAAGAGGAGCTCGAAAAGACGGAGACGCGTTTGAAGGGCGACCTCGGCGCGGCGAGCAGAGCAAAGCTCGAGACCCGGGAAATCGAACTTTGGGAGATCATCCATGAAGTTGAAGGAAATATACGATACGATTGACGCCGCCGCGCCCTTTGCGCTCTCGCGGGAGTTCATTGAAAAATACGGGGAGTACGACAACAGCGGAATTCTTCTCGACTGCGGAAAGGAGATACGGGGCGTGCTGTTCTCGCTCGATCTTTCAAATCGCGCCGTCGAAGCGGCGGAGGATGCGGGCTGCAACTGCATCGTGACCCATCATCCCGCGATTTGGGAGGCGGTCAAACACATCGACGCCGAAGAGACTCCCGCTCTCTTCCGCGCGGTCGGCGCGGGAATCTCCGTGATCTCGGCGCATCTCAATCTCGACGCCGCCGACGGCGGAATCGACGATTGGCTCATGCGCGGTCTGGGAGGGAGCGAACCCGCCGCCGTGATGGAGCAGCTCTTTGCAGGCGGCTACGGCAGGGTGTTCGACAGGACGCCGCTCTCCCTCGGAGCATTCGTACGGGAGATCGAAAAGACCTTTTCCACGGAGCGGGTCATCTCCTACGGAAGCGCGCCCGTGAGGCGGGTGGCAAGCTTTTGCGGCGGCGGATTTACCCATAGCGCGCTCTCTTTTGCGCTGGCGCAGGGAGCGGATACGGTCGTCTCTTCGGATGCGAAACATCATCTGCTCGCGGAGGCGGCAGAGAGGGGGCTGAACGTTGTGCTCCTCACCCATTATGCCTCCGAAGTTTACGGATTCTCCGCGTTTTACCGCGCGATGAAGGAGCGTTTGACGATTCCGTGCACGCTCTTTGTAGATAAAAATTTACTGTAAAAAATCAAAGGTGGTAATTATATGCCCATTTCAAAGGAATTGTTGGAATATCAACAAGTAGACGGACAACTTCGCAAGATCGAACAGGAGATAGCGGCGAGCGAGGAGCGCAAAAAGTACATGCAGGCGAAGAAGTTCATGGAGACCGCGCGCGAGCGCCTCGAAGCGCAGGACAAGCACGCCGTGGAGCTGCGCGATCTTCGGGACGAACTCATCCGCCGCGCCGACGAAACGACGCGGGCGATCGCCGAATACAACGATCTCGACGAGATCTTGGAGGAGAGCGGGGGGGATCTCTCCTTCTACAAGAAGAACGCACAGGCGCTTTTGGAACAGCTCCGCACCATCAAAAACGACCTCAACCGCCTGATCGCGGAGATTGCTGCGGCTTCGGAAGAATACGAGAAGTTCAAAAAGCAGACGATCGCCATGCAGAAACAGTACAGGGATTACAGCGAAAAATTCAAGGAGCTGAAAAATTCGAGGGCGGAAGAAGTGCGGCGCATCAATGCAAAGTTGGAGGAGCTCGCCAAGCTCATTGCGCCCGAGATCCTCGAACGGTACAAGACCAAACGGAAGGAGAGGATCTTCCCCATTGTCGTTCCGCTCAACAACTGGATGTGCGTGTGCGGCATGGAACTTCCGCTCCTGCACCAGAGCGAGCTGGCGGGCGGCAATATGATCGAGTGCGAGCACTGCCGCCGCATCATTTACAAGCCCTGAACGGAGCGCGGTCCGGCTGCATACCATGAGATATGCAGTCTTTGCTTGCTGTCATAGACAGGTCGGTCCTTCGAAAAAATGCAGAATGCGTATGCCGCTTTTCCCAAAGACCGTTGATCGCCGTCGTCAAGGATGACGGATACGGTCACGGCGCCGTGGAGGTCTGCCATGCGCTGCACGGGCTTGCCGCCTCCTTTGCCGTTGCAACGGTGCAAGAGGGCATAGCTTTGAGAATCGGCGGGGTGACGGAGCCCGTTCTCGTGCTCACGCCCCCGCTGTCAAGGGAAGAGGCGGAGGAGATCTCCGCCTATCGTTTGACGGCGTCCCTCGCCTCGCTTGGGACGCTCGCGCTGTTCGGGGGAAGGTTTGAAGCGCACATCTGCGTCAATACGGGCATGAACCGCTACGGCGCCCGCCCTGACAGGCTGCACGCCCTCCTGCGCGCGGCGAAAGAGAAGGATGTGCGGGTGTCGGGAGTGTATTCCCACCTGTATGCGCCCGAAAGCGCGCGGGCGGTCGCCGAGCAGACGGCGCTCTTTGAGGACGCCTGCCGCACCGTTCGCGGGTTCTATCCGGATTGTGTGCGTCACCTCGCCGCGACGGGCGGCATGCTCGCGGGCGTCGGCTACGACGCCGTACGCGTGGGAATCGCGCTCTACGGATATCTTCCCGAGCCGTTCGAGGGCAGATTGCCCGTAAGACCCGCCATGAAGCTCTATGCCACGGTCGCCGATGCGCGCATGCGCCTCGGCGGGGGCGTGGGGTATGGCTTTGCGGCGGGAGAGAGCGCGCTGCATACGCTCCGCTTCGGGTACGGAGACGGTTTTCCGCGAAGCGGCGGCGGGGGCGTTGGAAATCTGTGCATGGACGCCTGCGTCGCCGAAGGAAAGGCGCGCGTCGGCGCGAGACGGTGCGTGCTCGCCGATGCGGCGGCGTACGCAAAGGCGCACGGGACGATCGTGTACGAAGTCCTCGTGAACGTCGCAAGGAAGGCGGAGCGGGTGTATCGGTAGCCTCGGCCGGGCGCCAAGGAGAACAGAGTGAGAATCATCGCGGGAAAACATCGGGGACGCGTCCTCAAAACCTTTCGCGGGCAAGACGTCCGTCCGACTGCGGACAGAGTGAAGGAATCGCTGTTCCAGATCCTCTCCGCCCGCCTTGCGGGAGCGCGCGTATTGGACCTGTTCTGCGGGAGCGGCGCGCTCGGGCTCGAAGCGCTCTCCCGGGGGGCGGCGCAAGTCGTCTTTAACGACGCGTCGCAGGAGAGCCTCGCCATTTTAAGGGGCAATCTCGCCCTGCTCAGGGAGAGCGGGGAGATCATGAACAAAGATTATGCCGCCTGCCTTTGCTCGGTGGAGGGGAAATTCGATCTCATCTTTGCCGACCCGCCCTATCGGGAGGAATATACGCAGGCGATTCTTTCCGCCGTTTCGAAGCGGGAACTTCTGAACCCGCACGGGCTGGTCATCGTCGAGAGCGAGCGGGACGAGCTCTGCCCGCCGAAGTGGACGGTCTTTGATCAAAGGAGCTACGGGAGGACGAAAATAACCATGTTTACAAGGAGCGACGAATGAAGAAGTGCGTCTTTGCGGGGACCTTCGACCCGTTTACCGTCGGGCATGCGGACACGGTCGAAAAGTGTCTTGCTCTCTTCGACGAGGTCGTGATCGCGGTCGCCGAAAACAGGAGCAAGACCTGCCGTTACGATCTCGGATTCCGCGAGCGGATGGTGCGCGCTGTCTATGAAAACGAACCGCGCGTAAGGGTGCTCGCATGGGAGGGGACGATCGTCGACCTGTTGGAGCGGGAGAACACGCCCTTCTATGTGCGCGGTCTGCGCAACGCAGTCGATTATGAATACGAGACGACGGATTTTTACGCGAGCAGAGATCTCGACGGAAATTTCGTCGAGTTATATTTCCCGACGGAGCAGGCGCATACGCATATCAGTTCCACCCTCGTGCGAAATTGCATCGCCTTCCGAAAACCCTTTTCGCGATATGTTCCGCCCGCAGTCTATCGGATGCTCTCGGAGGTGGAATCATGTTCGTAAAAGAGATTCAAATCCCCACAGCGGAGGAGATCGTCGCGGAACTTCCCTTGTCTTGCGAGCTCGCGCAGAGGAAGGCGGAGCGGGACAAGCTGGTCGCCGACGTCATTGCGGGCAAGAGCGACAAATTTCTCGTCATCGTCGGACCGTGTTCCGCACATGAGGCGGCGCCCGTGCTCGAATATGTCGGACGGTTGGGCAGGCTCAACGACCAAGTCAAAGACCGTCTCGTGCTCATTCCCCGCGTCTATACGAATAAGCCGCGCTCGAGGGGAGTCGGCTATATGGGCATGTTCTCCCGCCCGGATCCGGAGGGAGGGGAGAACATTCTGCGCGGAATCCGCGCCATCCGCGAACTGCATATCGGCTGCATGAAAGCTTCGGGGCTCACCGCGGCGGATGAAATGCTCTATCCCGAGAATACCGCGTATCTTCAAGACCTTCTCACCTATGTGACGGTGGGCGCGCGGTCGAGCGAAAATCAGATGCACCGTCTCGTTGCGAGCGGGATGGACCTTCCCGTAGGTATCAAAAATGCGACGGGCGGCTCCGTAAAAGGGCTGCTCAATTCGGTCTATGCGGCGCAGCAGCCGCAGGTATTCAAATATCACGACTATCAGGTGCGCACGAGCGGCAATCCGCTCGCCCATGCGGTCCTGCGCGGAATGGTGGACGGAAGCGGCAACGACATCCCCAATTATCACTACGAAACGGTCATGCAGCTCTTCGAAGGCTATGGGGAGTACGAATTGAAAAATCCCGCCATCATTATCGATGCAAACCATTCGAACTCGGGGAAGCGGTTCCGCCAGCAGATCAGAATCTGCGAAGAGGTGCTGCAAAACCGTCGGTTCGATGCGGATTTCCGCCGCGCCGTCAAGGGCGTCATGATCGAAAGTTTCCTCGAAGAGGGATGCCAGGAGCATGACGAAGTGTTCGGAAGATCGATCACCGACCCCTGCCTCGGTTGGGAAGATACCGAACGTCTCATCTTTTCCATCGCCGAGAACGTCTGAGCCCGCTTTGCTGCGAGCTTAAAGCCAACAAAGGGAGAGCGGATAGGCGACCAGCGCGGCGACGGCGCCCTGCAAGAGTTTGACGGCGATGAATTTTCCCGCGGGAATCTCCGCTTTTTCGAGGAATGCAAGCTGCTGCACGAGGACGCACAGCCCTCCGAAGGTGACGAAAAACGCGCTCAGCGCAAAGCCCGCCGGCGAGGGATCTTTTGCCGCCAAGGCACATCCCGCCGTCATTTCGAGAAGCCCGCGAATGACCGTCTCCGCAAGGGGCGGGAGCGAAAACAGGGCACCCATGTCCGCGATCATCGTTCCGAAAGCATAAAATATGGCAATCGCTCCGCCCACGCACAGCACTGCCAGAACGGAGGAGGTAAGCGCGTCCGAAAGGGAGAGAGGCTTCTTTGCGGGAAGGGCCCCGCGCCCCTGCGTTTTTGCACCGAACCGCAAGAGAACGCCGACGGCATACACCCCCGTGAAATGACAAAAGAGAAGGAGCCATCCCGCAAGCGGATCGCCGTACATTCCCGCGCCGACCGCGCCCACCAAAAAGGCGGGACCCGTCGTCGTGGAGACGGCGGCAACGCGCAGCCGTTCCTCCTTCGGAAGGTATCCCGCGCCCGCCAGATCCTGTACCGTCCGTGCGCCGACGGGATAGCCCGAGAGAGCGGAGAGGAGGGCGGCGCAGCCGCCCGCGCCCGAGATCTTCAAGAGCTTGTCCGCCGCGGGGGAGATCGCCCGCGCCGTTTTGGAGAAGAGGCCGAGTCCCGTGAAGATCGAAGTCAGAAAGAGGAAGGGCAATGTCGCGGGGAGCACGCTCACCGCCCAGAGATCGATGCCTTCCCGCACGCTCTTTGCGTAGTGAGCGGGAAAGAGCATAAAGAGCACCAGCGCAAGCAGGACGGCTGCCGTCAGAACATACTTCGCGCGGAATTTGATCTTCATACTTGATAGGTATGCAAAGAGGGAGGAATTTATGAAAAAAAAGAAATTGGGGCTTGCGCTTGGCGCGGGCGGTTCGCGCGGAATCGCGCATATCGGCTTTTTGCAGGCGCTCGAAGAGGCTGAGATCGTCCCCGATATGATCGCAGGGAGCTCGATGGGAGCCGTTGTGGGCGGTTGCTATGCGGCGGGCGTGAGCCCCTCCGTGTTGAAACAGCACGCGATGCAGCTCAACCTCGGGAAGATCGCGGCGATCAATCTTTCGCTCTCCGAGCACAGCGGCATCATGCAGCTGAAACGGGCGAGGAAAATGCTCGCTTCCGTCATCGGCGAGGTCACGTTCGAGGAATTGAAGATTCCCTTCGCCTGCCTCGCGACCGACTTGGTGACGGGGACGAGCGTGGTGCTCTCGCACGGCAACGTCTTGGACGCCGTGCTCGCCTCCGGGTCGATTCCCGGCGTGTTCACTTCGGCGAGAGTGGGAGAGTACGAACATCTTTCGGACGGCGGGATCCTGGAACGCGTCCCCACGAAACAGGTGAAAGCGATGGGCGCGGACGTCGTCGTCGCCGTCGATGTCCTCGGCGCTCTTCTCCAAAAGGAGATGCCCAATACGCCGCTCGGCACGGTGCTGCGCTATATAGATATTTTGGACGGTTACAACACCGCGCGCACACGGGAGAGCCGCGACTATATCGATCTCTGGCTGGAACCCGCATTGGGCGATATGGACCAATATAAGGTCAAAGATCTCGATTTTGCCTATGAAAAGGGCTACGAACTCGGAAAAGACAGCGTGGGGGACATCCTCGCGCTCTTGGGATGACAATGGATCTGTTTGATTTTAACGACAACGAAGAGCGGGCGAAGCCGCTTGCCGAGCGGATGCGCGCCTCCACGCTCAAAGACTTTGTGGGGCAGAGCCACCTCATTGCGGAGGGCTCGCTCCTTCGCAGGGCGATCTCTCTCGACCGCCTCGGCAGCTGCATTTTCTGGGGACCTCCCGGATGCGGAAAGACGACGCTCGCCAACATCATCGCCGCGCAGACGAACGGTTCGTTCGTCAAGCTCAACGCGGTCTCATCCGGCGTCGCCGACGTCAAAAAAGCAGTCGAGAAGGCGCGCGACGATTTGCGCATGTTTGGGAAAAAGACCTATCTCATGCTTGACGAGTGCCATCGCTTCAATAAAACGCAGTCGGATTCCCTGCTGCCCGCGATCGAACAGGGCACCATTCTCTTTATCGGGTCGACGACGGAGAATCCCTATGCTTCGATGACCCCCGCGATCGTGTCCCGCTGCCGCGTGTTTCACTTTGAACCGCTCACTTCCGCAGAGATTCGCGGCGCGCTGGTGCGGGCGCTCACAGACAAGCGCAAGGGATTGGGCGCATACGAGGCGCTCGTGGACGACGACGCGCTCGACCACCTCGCCGTGACGGCGGGAGGGGATCTGCGCACCGCGTACAATGCGCTCGAACTTGCCGTTCTCACGACGGCGCCCGAGGACGGGAAGATTCACGTCACGCTCTCGGACGCCGAGCAGTCCATCCAGCGCAAGGCGCTCTCCTACAACGAAGATCTGTATTACGATATTCTCTCGGCGTTTTGCAAATCCCTGCGCGGGAGCGACGCGAACGCGGCGCTCTACTATGCCATGCGGCTCATCGAAGGCGGATGCGACCCGCTCCTCGTTCTCAGAAGGCTCATCGCGCATTCGTCGGAGGATGTGGGCATGGCGGATCCGCGGGCGCTGCTCATGAGCGTTGCCGCGCTCACCGCCTATCAGAACATGGGATATCCCGAGGGACTTCTTCCCCTCACGGAGGCGATCGTCTACGTCTGCGAAGCGGCGAAGAGCAACACCGTCGTTTTGGCGATGAATGCAGCCCGTGCCGACGCGAAGAATAACCGTGACGACGATATCCCCAAATACCTCCGCGATAATTCCTACGGCAGCAAGGAGATGAAGGCGGACAGCGCACGCTACAAGTATCCCCACGATTACGGCGGGTATGTCGAACAGCAATATTTGCCGGATTCGCTCAAAGACCGCGTCTATTATACCCCCTCCGACAAGGGGTACGAAAAGGCGGTGAGAGAGTTGAGAAAACGAAAAGGAAAAAAGAGATAAGAAAACGCCCGCCGATGATACGGCGGGCGTTTCCGTTTGCGACGTCAAAGATACCCTGTAATTCCGAGGAAAAAGAGGATAGTAAGTAAGAGATAGATAGAGACGGCGAGCACTACGATACCGATCGATATGGAGCTGATGATGATTCCCGCGAGGGCAAACCCGCTTCCGCCTTCTCCCGTCTCCTTGATCTGTTTGCGGGCGATGATGCTGCAAACCAGCCCCGCGATCGAGACGAAGAACGAGAGAACGAATCCCACGATAGCGAGGATATTCGTCGAGGGGACACTGTTGGAATGTCCCGGGACCGCGACACCGCAATTCGGGCATACGACGGCACGGTCGTCAAGTTGTTTTCCGCAGTTGGGACAAAACATATTCTCCTCCTTGATGAAAACCGCTCTGCAGAGAGAGTGCCGGTCAAACGGTGCCGCCGCCGGCGGCGTTGAGAATCCCCACAATGACGATGGCGTAAACGATGCAGATGACGATCACGGAAATGATTTCGAGGATGCTGATGACGATTCCCGCAATGGCGAGTCCTCTGCCGCTTTCGCCCTTCTCC
Source organism: uncultured Clostridia bacterium (assembly GCA_947625385.1). Taxonomy (GTDB): domain Bacteria; phylum Bacillota; class Clostridia; order Christensenellales; family Borkfalkiaceae; genus Gallimonas. The sequence goes on along the minus strand of CANQOB010000004.1, from coordinate 19,986 downwards.
CTGCACTGCCTCAAACCGATGATGGAGAGGACCAACCCGACGATCGGGAAGAAGAAGGCGAGCACGAGCCCCACGACCGACATCGTATTCGTTTTGCCGCTCGCGGGCTGCATTTCATTCGAGGTCGCAACGCCGCAATGCGGGCAAAAGACGGCTCTGTCGTCGATCTCGCTTCCGCAGTTTCTGCAAAACATAGATTCGAACCTCCTTTTGTTTGTTCGTATATATTATAAACGCTTTTCCGCCCGTTGTCAACAGCTTCGAAAAAATTTTCCCGCGCCCGTCGGAGCGTTTGCTCCGTCCGTATGATAAAATTCCCGCCTTTTTTCGCGATTTTTCGACAGGAAATACCTTTTTTCATGCTCCAAAAGTCTTTATAATGCTGAGCACAAAGGGAGAATATGACTGTCTGGCTGGAAATCGCATTGCTGGAAAATTTTTTGCTCGACGGGGTGCTCTTGTATCTCGCCCTTTGCTGTGCCCGCGTAAAGATCAAGGTTTGGCGGCTTCTTCTCGCCGCCGCGCTCGGTGCGGCGGAGGCGGTCGTCTTTCCCTTGCTGACGCTCCCGGTCTGGGCGGCATATCTCGTGAAGGCGCTCGGCGGCATTCTGCTCTGCGCCACCGCCGTGCATTCGAAGAGTCTCAAACGGCACCTGATCGCGACCGCAGCGTTCTTTGCGCTGACGTTTGCGCTCGGCGGCGCGCTGACTGCGATCTATTCCTTCGCTGGCGCAGAGTATGCGGAGGGGAACGGCTATCTCGTCGAACAGGCGCCGATCGGGCTCATCCTCGGCGCGGGCGGCGCCTTTCTCATCGCCGCACAGTGTGCCATCAGAGCCTTTTTCCGCTTTCGCAAGGTGCAGCGCAATCTGCTCTCCTGCACGCTGACGGCGGCGGGGCGGGAGGTGAACTGGCAGGGCTTTGCCGACAGCGGGAACCTTCTGACGTTCCGCGGGAAGCCCGTCTGCGTCATCTCCGCGGCTGCCTGTCTCGCCCTCTTCGGGCGGGGAGCCAAGGAGGCGGGCAGAATCCGTCTGTCCACCGTGAACGGCGGCTGCGAATCGCCCGTGTTCGAATGCGAGAAGCTCACGATTCGGGCGGGAGCGGAGATCATCGAGCGCCAAGGCGTATATCTGACCGTCGGCAAAGTGGGCAAATCGTATCCGCTCATTTTGAGCGCCGCACTGATGGAGGCATAAATGAATCTCTTTTCCAAACTTCTCGATCTGCTCAAAACGCTGCGCGGCGGCGAGAATGTCGTACACTATCTCTGCGGGAGCGAGGCACTTCCGCTGCCGCTGTCCTCGGAAGAGGAGGCGGAAATGCTCAAAAAGCTCGAGGACGGAACGGACGAGGCGACCGTCAAGGCAAAACTCATCGAACACAATCTCCGTCTCGTGGTGTACATCTCCCGCAAATTCGAGAATACGGGCGTGGACGCGGACGACCTCATCTCCATCGGCACCATCGGGCTCATCAAGGCGATCAATTCCTTCCGCACGGATAAGAACATCAAGCTTGCGACCTACGCCTCCCGCTGTATCGAGAACGAGATTCTCATGTATCTGAGACGAACGGTCAAGCTCAAAAGCGAAATTTCTTTCGACGAGCCCATCAATTCCGACTTCGAGGGAAACGAGCTCCTGCTTTCCGATATTCTCGGCACCGATTGCGAATCCGTCTACGGCGGCGTGGAATCGGGGGTGGAAAAGCAGCTGCTGCGCGATGCGCTCGGAAGGCTCCCGGAGCGCGAACGCAAGATCATGTACATGCGTTTCGGGCTGGGTGGCGGCGAGGAAATGACGCAGAAGGACGTCGCGGACGTGCTCGGGATCTCCCAAAGCTATATTTCCCGTCTCGAAAAGAAGATCATCGAACGGCTGAAAAAGGAAATTTCCAAACTCGTATAATTTTTTTGCGAATGCAGATACTTCTTTTCCGCAGTACATAGAGCAAGCTCTATGCGGAGGTGAAGTATGTTGAATAAAGTTGTTATCTGCGGCGTGGATACGGCGGGGCTTCCCAAACTCACGGCAAAAGAAAACGAAGAGCTCATGGAAAAGCTCAAAGCGGGGGACGAACAGGCGCGCGAACGCTTCATTGTGGGGAATATGCGGCTCGTGCTCTCGCTTGTAAAGCGGTTCTGGGCAAAGAGCGCCTGCGCCGACGACGTCTTTCAGGCGGGGTGCGTGGGGCTCATCAAGGCGATAGAGAACTTCGATCTCTCTTACCGCGTCAAATTTTCGACGTACGCGGTCCCCATGATCTTGGGAGAGATCAAACGCTACCTTCGCGACGGGAATTCGCTCAGGGTCTCGCGCTCCATCCGCGACACCGCCTATCGCATCCTCAAAGTCCGTGAAAAGATCGAGGAACGGGACGAAGAGGCGACGATCGAAAAGATCGCAGAGGAAATGCAGGTCAAGGAGCGGGAAGTCGTCTATGCGCTCGACGCGATCTCCGACCCCGTCTCGCTCTACGAACCCGTCTACAATAAGACGGGGGACACCTTGCAGCTCGTCGACCAGCTCTACGACGAATCCCAAAGCGATGAGATATGGACGGAGCACGTCGCCCTGCGCGAGGCGATCGCACGGCTCACGGAGCGGGAGCAAAAGATTCTCATGCTGCGCTACTTCGAGGGCAAGACGCAGACGGAGATCTCCGCCGAGGTGGGAATTTCGCAGGCGCAGGTCTCCCGCCTCGAAAAAAACGCGCTCGGGACCATCCGGAAAGAAATTTCATAAAAGATTCACATCCCGCCCGTCTTGCGCATACGATAGGGTGTGGAAACGAGTTATGGCGAACTTAAACGGAAGGAAGCGGTAAACCTGATCGACGGAAAGCGTCTCGGCAAGGTTTGCGATGTGGTGTTCACCTGGCCGGAATGCAAGGTGCAGGGAATCGTCGTCCCCGGCGGAAGGGGCTTCCGGTGGGGGAAAGCCGACCTCTTTATCGATATGAAGTGCATCAAAAAAATCGGAATCGACGTCATTCTGGTCGAGATCAAGGCAGCGCCCAAGCCCAATGAAAAGCGGCGCGCCAAGTGGGAGGATGCGCCGCCCGAGCCCGGCTATGGCGATCGGCGCGACTACGGAGAATATGAATAGATATGAAAAAACGGCGCGAATGTGCCGTTTTTTTCGTGTTTGCGAAGTACTATGCGACGCATAATACTTGATTTCCTTCCCAAAAAGCCTTATTCGGTTCGCTTTTGATAGCAATCGCAGGCGCGACCGTCCGGCAAGAATCCGGTATCCGAGCACTTCGGGCAAGTATAGGCGGGAACAAAGCTCTCCTCGGTCATCCCGAGGCGCGCGAGCGCAGCGGCGCGCTTTGCACGCATCTGTTCGAGATGCGCACGGATGGAGGGAAGAGATTCGGGGCGGAACACTTCCGCCCGTGCGAGTTCGATCTCGCCCTTTTTGAGCGCCTTTTCCGCCTCGGAAAATTCGGGGTCGGAGCGGGCGCGCCGTTCGGCTTCCTCCACAAGGCGCTGCGCTCTCTGCCGCAGGACGGCGTAGTAATGCTCCCGTTCGCCGCGCGCATCCGCTGCGATGGCGGCTTCGGTTTTGAACATTGTGCCGCGCGGCGCGGAAGAAGTTTCCCGCTCCGGGATCTCGGACGGGGAGAATACGCCGAGCCGTTTCCATTCGGACAGAAGCTTGTTGATGTAGGCGATGGGGGCGGAGGCGTTCGCGCTGCGCTTGGCGGCTTCGAGAATCATCGCGTCCGTAAAGTTCCAGCTCTTCCAGGTCGCGACCATTTCGAGCGCGGATTGCGATTTTTTGACGACTCCGCAAATTTTTTCAATAGATTGTATGAGTTTCAGCCCGTTGTTCTGCTTTGCGCAGTACTCCTTGACGCTTTCGACGTCCACGATTCCCGCCGCATACAGATCGGACAGAAGGTTGTCCATTTCGGCGAAGCCGTACCCGAAGCGGGCGCACAGCGCAGCGACGAGCGGGAGACTTTCGCCGTCGTAGCCGTGCTCCGACCACCGCTCCATATAGGTTTCGAGGAAGTGGCGGGGCTGTTCGACTTTGACGTTCAGGCATTTTGCGACGCGGTAGACGGTTTGCAGAAGTTCCCCGCGGCGCGATATGTATTCTTTTGCCTGTTCGCTGTCCTTTATGCCCTTTTCGGCGAGTTCCGAAAGGAGGGCGTCGAGCGCGGGCAGCGAGCCGCGCGGCAGACTGTCCGCCGCCACGAAGATCGTCTCCTTATTCAGTCCCAGACCTTGCCATTTCGAGAGATAAACGCCGTCCTCCTCGCGAATCTTGCGGAATATCCCGAGTTTTGCAAAGAGTTCGGAAAGAATTTGGGTGTTTGCATTGAAATCCGCGTATTCCGCCTCCACTTGTTCATAGGTATACTTGTGCTCCCGGACAAGTTTTTCCGCGGCATGCAGGATGTGCGCGAACGTGAGTTTTTTGCCGTCCTTTTTGGCGCAGTATTCCACGACGAGCAGGAATGCCTGCGGCTGCATGGGATTATTTTCGAGAAATTCGAGAATTTTGAGCTGTTCGTACGGTTTCAGGAATTTCTCTTCGCGTTGCAGAATCCCGAAGAGCTCCCGGTTGAATTCCGCATATTTTTCGGGACGGATGGGTTTCGGCTTTCCGATCGCGGAGCTCACGGGCAGGTATTCGACCAGCAAAGGGGCGCGGGAGAGGATGTTGACGAGCCCGCATTCTTCCCAAAATCCGAAAATATTGCCGAGTTTTTCGGGCGTGAGACGGAGCAGGCGCGCGGTGTTTTCCGCGTCGAATTCCTGTGCCGTCGCGCAGAGATACAGCCCGTAGAGATAGACGCGCACGGCGTCCCCGTCCGCTTCGGGCAGATATTTTGTGATGAACTGGTTTTCCACGCTCGTAAACGCGTTCTCCGTAAAATCTTTGGAGAAGGAGCAAAAGGACATATTTTCCTCCGAAACGGCGCGGGATTTTTCCCGAAAATCCCTTCAACGCTTGCTTTTTTCCGCAAGGCGCTGTATAATAGTATATCATAGCCTGTGAGAAATTGCAACGCCTTTTTCTTGCGGGAGGGAATTTTTCTCATCGGGAACGTCATGAAGATTCTTCACACGTCGGACTGGCATCTCGGAAAGCGCCTCATGGACCGTGAGCGTCTTTCGGAGCAGGCGGAAGTCCTCGACGAGATCGCGGCGATCTGCGACGGGCGCGGGGTGGACCTCGTCCTTGTCGCGGGGGATGTGTTCGATACCTTTCTCCCGCCCGCGGAGGCGGAGGAACTCTTTTTCCGTGCCGTCAAAAAACTTGCCGAGGGCAGGGCGGTCGTCGTCGTGAGCGGAAACCATGACGACGGCGTGCGGCTTGCGGCATCCTCCCCGCTCGCGGGAAAGGAGGGCGTGTATCTGTTCGGCGGAGGAGTCGCCCCCTCGGCGGGCTCCGGGCGCAAAGTGTGCGCTGCGGAAGCGGACGAGCGCCATATCGTCATCCAAAACGATAGGGGGGAACGCGTATACATCAATGCGTTGCCCTATCCCACGGAGGCGCGCCTCAAAGAGGAAAAGACGGAGGAGAGCTATGCGGACAAGACTCTCCGCTGGATTCAAGCGGGGGATGCGGCTTACGACAAGAGCATGCCGCATATCTTGCTCTCCCATCTCTTCGTTGCGGGAGGGAAGGCGTCCGAGAGCGAGCGGGATATCTCTCTCGGCGGGGCGCGCGCCGTTCCCGTCGGCAATCTGCCCGCATTCGGCTATAACGCTCTCGGGCACCTGCACAGGGAACAGTCTGCGGGTCCCAACGGACGGTACAGCGGCTCCATTCTGCAATATTCTTTCGATGAAGCAAACACGGAAAAATATGTGCTTCTTCTCGAAACGAAGGGCTGTGAGATCGAAGTTTCGGAGAAGATTCCTCTTCGTTCGGGGAAAAAATTGGTCAGACTGGAAGCGAACGGCGCGGAGGCGGGCAGGGAAGCGCTCCTTCACAACCCCGGCTGCTTCATCGAGCTCACTTTGCATCTGACAGCGCCGCTGACCTCTGCGGAGACGCAGGCGCTCCGTGCGGCGAATGAGGGACTCGTCTCTCTGCTCACGCATGTGGAGGGCGGCGAACGCGTGGAGACGGTCTCCCGTTCGCGGTTGGAGCCGCCCGAGCTCTTCGACGCGTTTTACCGCGCCCAATACGGCACGGAGCCTGCGGCGGAGCTCAAAGAAGAATTTCTGTCGCTGTTGGAGGAAACGGAATGAGACCCGTCTATCTCGAATTCTGCGGCATCAATTCCTTTTCGGAGCCCGCGAAGATCGACTTCGAAAAGCTTTCGGAATACGGAATCTTCGGAATCTTCGGGGACACCGGTTCGGGCAAGAGCACGATTTTGGATTGTATCGTGTTTTCCCTCTATGGGAGCACGGAGCGGTCGCGAGCGGGGCGCTCTCTCGCCGCCATCGTCAACGACAAATGCAACAGCGCCTATACGCTCTTTGAGTTCTCTGTCTTTTTCGAGGGCAAGCGCAGGACATATCGCGTCGAACATACTCTCAAACGGGGGAAAAGCGTGCTTTCGCATAACGCAAAAGTGTACGAGCGCATCGACGGCAAGCTCATTGCGGTCTGCGACGGCGCAGACAAATGCTGCGCATACATGCAGCGCGTCATCGGCATGACGCAGGACGATTTCGAAAAGTGTATCGCGCTCCCGCAGGGGGAATTCGCCCAATTCATCAAATGCGCACGCCCGGAGCGGCTCAAACTCATCTCCCGCCTCTTCGATCTCGAAGCGTACGGAGAAAAGCTCTACGACCGGGTGAAAAAGAGATATGAAAGCGCAAATCTCGTCACGGTCGGGTTCGCGTCCCGCCTGCTTGCCTACGCAGACGTGACCGAGGAGAGCTTCCGTAAGGCGGAAGAGGATTATACAAGCCTTTCGGGTCGCTCGGCGGAGCTCAAAGCCGCGCTGACCTCTGCGCGCACGGAGGAGGAGACTCTGCGCTCTCTCGCCGAAAAACGCCGTGAGAGCGAAAAGATCGCCGCGCGTTTGCAGACGCTCGAAGCGCAAAAAGGCGCGTTCGAAACGTTGGAACGGGAGCTGTCCCGTCTGGCGGCTGCCGCCGAAGCGGGGCGCCGATACGAGGAGGGCAGAGCTCTCCGCGCCGCGTCGGAACAGGCGGAACGCGACTACGCCGCCGTGACACAGGCGCTGGAACGCGCGGAGCGTACATACGATTCCCTTGCGGGATGGAATGAAGAGGAAACGGACGCCGCCATCGAGACGCTGATGGAACAGCGCGCGGCGGCACAGAGCGCGGCACAGCTTTCGGCGCACGTTGCGGCGATCGACCGCCGCCTTTCGGAGATCGGAAAAAGCACGCGGGAGGGTCGGCTCGCTTATGAGAATTTCGACTATGAAGCCGAGCGCGCCTCCTTGGAGAGCAAAAAACTCTCTCTCGGCGCCGCGGATTTTGCCGCATATCTCGACGAGGCGGGCAAGGATGCCCTCTTCCGCAAGGAGTACGCCGTCTTTGCATCCGAACTCCGCGCCCTTTGCGCGCATTATCCCGAAGCGGAGGGGGAGATCGAGCCGCTCATCCGCAAATACAGCGCGCTCGCCTCGGGCGGGGAAGCCGATTTCGGCGTCCTTCGCGAAAGATTCGAGGCGGCAAAGTCCGCGCGGGAGGCGTTGGACAGAGCGCTCGGAGCGCTCGAAAAGCGGAAGGGCGGCCATGAAGAGTTCTGCGCCCGCCTGTCGCAATATGCGTCGGAGAGCGCACAGCTGCGGGAAGAACGCGCGGAGTGCGTGGATAAACTGTCCCGCTTGCCCGACCTCGGGGAAACGGAGAAGCTCCTCGAAGCGAAGCGAAAAGAGAAGCGCGACATGAGCGAACGGCGCAGAGCGGCGCTGGAAGAATATAATGCACTGCGGCGGCAAGAGGCCGCCTGTGCGGAGAAGAAAAGAGCCGCCGCCGACGCTCTCGAAGCGGGACGGGCACGCTACCGCGCCGCGCTGGATGCGGGCGGTTTTGCAAGCGCCGAGGAGGCGCGCGCCCTTGCCGGGCGGTACGGCAGCGCGGAGGAGGCGAAGAGAAAACTCGATGCCTTCAAAGCGGACCTTGCCGCGGCGATCTCCCGTCGGGACGAACTTGCCGCCATCGACTGCGCCCGCGCGACGGAGGAAGCGCTGCGCGCGGCGGAGGAGACCCGCAAACGCTGCGAATCGGAGGAGCGAGAGGCGGAAAAGAGCCTTGCCGTGCTCGGACAGGAGAGGACGCGGCTCAAAAATCTTTTGACGCAAAAGAGAGAGCTCGAAGAGCAGCACGCACAAGCAAAGCAAAAGAGCGAACTCTTGGAGCGGCTGAAAAAGCTGCTCGAAGGCAATAAATTCGTGGAGTTTCTCGCCGAAGAGTACCTTGCGACCGTCGCCGTCAATGCGAGCGCGCGGCTGCTTTCCCTGACCGGGGGACGGTACTTTCTGCGCTACGAGGGCGGGTTCTTCGTCGGTGATAATTTCAACGGGGGAGAGCTCCGTGCGATCGTCACCCTCTCGGGCGGGGAGACCTTTCTGGTCTCGCTCTCTCTTGCGCTCGCTCTCGGCACGGAGATCAGCCGCAAATCGCTCCGTCCCATCGAATTTTTCTTCCTTGATGAGGGATTCGGAACGTTGGACAGCAAACTTGTCGACCTCGTGACCGACAGCCTCGAAAAACTGCGCGAGGAAAATTTTACCATCGGAATCATCTCCCATGTGGAGGAGTTGAAATACAGAATCGACCGGAAACTCACCGTCGTCAAGGCGACGGAACGGCGCGGTTCGCAAATACTTTCATAGCGAGGTACTTTTTTGCCGAACAGAATTTTGACCCCCGTGACGCTTTGGAAAGATTTCGACGAGAGCCTTCCTCTCGACGAAGAAGTGCTTTCCGAGGCGCGGGAGGAGGACCATTTTGTAAGGGACGTCCGCTTTTCGGGCAGAGAGACGGGCGCGGGGCGCGTGCGCATCTATGCGCGCTATACGTTTCCCGCGGGGGAAGAGAGTTTTCCCGCCGTCGTCGTCCTTTTCGGCGCCGGGCTGCCCTTCGACGAGGCGTTCGTCATGCACTTTGTCCGCGAGGGGTACGGCGTGCTCGCCGTGGATTACTGCGGAGAGAAGGAAGAGGGGCTTTATACCGTTTACCCCAAGAACGTCGACTATGCGAACTTCGTCCGCGCGGGCAGACGGATGACGCATTGCGACGACTCCGCCAAGGAGACGAGCTGGTACGAGTGGGCTGCCGTCGCGCGCTATGCCGTCCGCTATCTTGCTTCGCGCGAGAACGTCACCGCCGTCGGGGCGATCGGGCTGAGGGCGGGCGGCGAGGTCCTCTTCAAGATCGCGCCTTTTTCCGATCTTTCCTGCTTCATTTCGGTGTGCGCGGCGGGTTGGCTCGCCTATCAGGGCATCGATAAATTCGGGATCGCGGGGGAGAAGCGCATCTTCGACGAAGAGCGCCACCGCTTCATTGCGGGTCTGGATTCCCAGAGCTATGCCTCCTCCGTGAAGTGTCCCGTGCTCCTCCTTTCCGCAGTCAACGACAAGCTGTACAACTATGACCGCGTGTTCGATACGTTTTCGCAGCTCAATCCGAACGTGGAGAAAGCGCTCCTCTTCTCGGCGCACGGGAACGGGCTGCTCGGCAGACATACCGTCACGGATATCGACCTCTTCCTCGATAAAAATCTCAAAGGACACACCGTATTTGTGAGCAAGCCGATCACCGTCTCCTTCGAGGAGGACAAAGAGAGGGGATTGATCGTGAAGAGCGCCTTCGACCCCGAGGGCGAGATCAAGGAATTCGGTATCTTCTACACCGAGAACATCACCGCGTTCAAGACGCGGGACTGGACGCGCCTGCTCGGCAGACAGCAGGACCTTACCGGCAACGTCGGGACCGTGCCGCTCCCTCTGTGCGAGGAGAGCAAGAAGGCGCTCGTCTATGCCTTTGTGAATTATTCCAACGGATTCTCCGTCACCTCGAAGATTCTCGAGATCGACGCGGGAAAGAAAGTATATGCCAACAGTTGCAGCCGCAGCCGCATCATCTTCTCGGGAGAGGACGGGAGAAACGGCTTCTCCTATTACCGGAAGAGGGCGCGCGCGATCGCGGACTGCTTTATCGAAAACATCAACGAAGAGGAGCAGATCTTGCCCGGATTCGGCGGAATCAAGGGAATCGACGTCTCGACGGGCATCATCTCGTACCGCGTGGGGGAACCGCGCTTCCGCCCGCCCGAAGGCGTGACCTTCCGCTTCGACGCCTATTCCAAGTGCGACGCCCTGCTCAAAGTCATCTTTTTCAAAGACGAGGATGAAGAGACGGGCTATGCCGCCTCGGTCAAAGTCGCGGGCGGAGGCAAATGGAAGAGCGTTCTTATCGACCCTTCGGACTTAAAGACCGAAAAGGGGAACTCGCTCGACACGTTCGGCGGCGTCGTCTCCGTTGTCTTTGAGAGCGCGGACGAAGTGCTCATCTCGAATATTCTTTGGATCTGATATGGAGAAATACAGAAAGCAGCCGACGCCGTTGAAGGATAAGGAGCCCCGTTCCGGTCTGCTCTGGACGGTGTTGTATCTCATCTTGGTCGTCATCGTCGCCATTCTTGCGGGAAGGCTGTATGTGGTCAACAGCTATCTCATCGTGCCCGTCGACGGGTCGTCCATGGAACAGACCGTCCACGACGGCGACACCGTCTACGCGACGCGCAACACGGACGGCGTACGGCGGGGGGACATCGTGGTGGTCGAAGTCTCGAACGTCTCGCACTTTTCCCGCCTGCCGACCGACCGATACGGCAGATCTTATATCATCAAACGGCTGATCGCGGTGGGCGGCGATAGGGTCAAGTGTGAAAACGGCGTGGTGTATCTCGACAGGGGAGAGGGCTACCAAGAGGTCGAGGAAGGGTATCTTGCCGAGGGCACCGTGACCGAGGACTTCGAGGAGGTCGTGCTCGGCGAGGGCGAGATCTTCGTCATGGGAGACCACAGAGAGAAGAGCGACGATTCCCGCGAACTCCACAGAGTCGGCGCGAAGAATTTGCAGAAAACGATGCTGACGGGCGTCGTGCTCGGTTGGAGCTTGCCCGGCAGCGCCCAAAACGGGGGCATCGAACAATTTTTTGTCGAAGGATTTCTCAACGGATTTTTGAGATAGTAAGAACATAAAGGAGCAAAGATGGATATTCAACTGACAGCGGACAGCACATGCGATCTCGGCAAATACGGGCAGGAGCGCGACGTAAAGATCATGCCTCTCTCCGTCATTCTCGGGGCGGACGCCTATCTCGACGGCGTGAACATCGTCCCGCAGGACATCTTCGATCATGTGGAAAAGACGGGGCAGCTCCCCAAGACGGCGGCGCCGAGCATCGGCGATTATGCGGAATTTTTCAAAAAGTTCGTCGATGAGGGCAAGACGGTCATCCACTTCAATATCTCTTCCAAGTCCTCTTCCTCGCATGATTATGCCGCGGAGGCGGCGAAGGAGTTTGGCGGGAAGGTGATCGTCATCGACACCAAGGCGCTCTCCTCGGGGCAGGGATTGCTCGTCATGAAGGCATACGACCTCTTGCAGGCGGGGATGTGCGCGAAGGACATCGCACAGACGGTCAACCGCCTCCGTCCCCTCGTCAACACCTCGTTCATCCCGGACAGGCTGGACTATCTCTACAAGGGCGGCAGATGCTCGCGCATGGCGATGTACGGCGCGAACATCCTCAAAATTCACCCGCTCATCGAAATGGAGGACGGTCAGCTCGTTGCGGGGACAAAGTACCGCGGCTCCATGCAGAAATGTATTTCGAGCTATATCGACGACCTCGCCGTCAAGTATCCCGCGTACGACGACACGCGCTGCTTCATCACGCACAGCAGCGCGGACAGGGAGCTCGTGGAGTTTGCCGAGGCGAAAGTCAAAGAGAAATTTGCCTTCAAAGAGATCTGCGAAACGGTCGCGGGCTCCGTCATCACCGGGCATTGCGGCAGGAACACCCTCGGCGTGCTCTTCATTTCCAAGTGACGGAGGGCGCCATGAAAGCGGTCGTAACAGTCACGGGAACGGACAAAAAAGGGGTCATCGCCCGCGTGAGCGGCTATCTCTTCGGGCGGGACATCAACATCCTCGATGTCTCGCAGACGATCTTGGGGGACCAGTTCGCCATGATGATGATCGCGGATATCCCCGACACGACGGATTTTTCCCTGTTGCAGGATGAAATTTGCGAGCTCGGACAGAGCTTCGGCATGCAGATCCGCCTGCAACACGCGGATATCTTCGACGCGATGCACAACGTGTAGGCGGGTATACAACACAGGAAAAACATGTTTACGAAATCACAGGTGCTCGAAACCATCGACATGGTGGAAAAGGAACATTTCGATATCCGCACGGTCACGCTGGGGCTCTCCCTGCTGTCCTGCGTGCGCGCCACCGCAGAGGAGACCGCGCGGGCGGTCTACGACCGCGTGACGCACGCCGCCGCCCGCCTCGTGCCCACGGCGGAGGGGCTCTCCCGCCGATACGGCATTCCCATCGTCAACAGGCGCGTCTCGGTGACGCCCGTTTCCCTCATCACGGCGGCTTTCCCGGAGAAGAGCGGGCTGGTCGCGGACGCCCTCGACAGAGCGGCGCGCGAACTCGGCATCGACTTTCTAGGCGGGTATTCCGCGCTCGTGCACAAGGGGACGGCGGACTATGAGGAGAAATTTCTGCGCACGATTCCCGAAGCGCTTGCCCGCACAGAGCGGCTCTGCGCCTCCGTCAATGTGGGCTCGACGCGCTCCGGCATCAACATCGACGCGGTGCGGCTCATGGGCGAGCTCATCAAGGAGACGGCGGAGCGCACGGCTGCACAAAGCGGCATCGGCTGTTGCAAGCTCGTCGCATTCTGCAACGCCGTGGAGGACAACCCCTTCATGGCGGGCGCGTTCCACGGCGTGGGGGAGGCGGACACCGTTGTCAATGTGGGCGTGTCCGGACCCGGCGTCGTCCTGCATGCATTAAAGGGCGCTCCCGAGGCGAACTTGACGCAAGCCGCGGAGATCATCAAGCGGACGGCGTTCAAGATCACGCGCGCGGGACAGCTCGTTGCCAAAGAGGCTGCCGAAATTCTCGGCGCGCGCTTCGGAATCGTCGATCTCTCCCTTGCGCCCACCCCGGCGAGGGGGGACAGTGTGGCGCATATCCTCGAAGAACTCGGTCTCGAATCCGTGGGCGGACACGGCACGACCGCCGCGCTCGCCATGCTCAACGATGCCGTCAAAAAGGGCGGCGTCATGGCGTCCTCGCATGTGGGCGGGCTATCGGGCGCGTTCATCCCCGTCTCCGAGGACATCGGCATGATCGAGGCTGCGGAGCGCGGAAAGATCGGCATAGATAAGCTCGAAGCGATGACCTGCGTCTGTTCGGTGGGGCTCGACATGATCGCCATCCCCGGCGACACGCCCGCATCGACCGTCTCCGCGATGATCGCGGACGAGGCTGCGATCGGCATGATCAACGGCAAGACGACGGCAGTGCGCGTCATCCCCGTTCCCGGCAAGGGCGTCGGGGACAGCGTGGAGTTCGGCGGGCTGCTCGGCAGAGCGCCCATCCTGCCCGTCCACGAGGGGGACGCGGGCAAATTTATATCCCGCGGGGGACTCATCCCCGCACCCATCCACAGTTTCAAAAATTAAGGAGCGATATAGTTATGAAAAGAAGCGAAGTACCCGAACAGTACAAATGGAAAGTCTCCGATGTGTTCGAAAGCGACGAAGCTTGGGAGGCGGCATTTTCCGACCTCGAAAAGAAGGTGGATTTTGCCCGTTTCAAGGGCACGCTGAACACGGCGGAAAATCTCGCCGCCTTTTTCGAAGCCGACAGGGAATTTTCCCTGCAAGCGATGAGGGTCTATCTTTACGCCTTTTTGAAGCACGACGAGGATATCCGCGTCACGAAGTACAATTCCTATCTCGGGAAGATCATCTCCCTGCTCACGCGCGTGGGAGCCGAGACGGCGTTCTCCACGCCCGAGCTCACCGCGCTCCCCGAGAGCACGCTCGACGCGATGATCGCGGACGCGCGGCTCAAAGATTACGACTATCTCCTGTCCCGCATCAAGGCGAGCAAGAAGCATACGCTCTCCGAGCGTGAAGAGGTCATCCTCGCACAGGCGAGCGAGCCGCTCGGTCTGTTCAGCGACGTGTTCGACATGCTCGACAATGCCGAACTCAACCTCCCCGAGATCGAATACGAGGGGAAAAAGACGCAGCTCACGCACGGGCTCTATTCCGTCATCATGAGCGGGCATGACCGCGCGTTGCGCAAGGAGGCATACGAGCTCTATTATTCCGCCTATCACAAGATCATCGGGACGCTCGCAACGACCTATTCCGGCAACGTCAAGGCGAATATCTTCTATAAGACGGTGCGCGGGTATCAGAGCTGTCTCGAACGCGCGCTCTTCGACGAGGACGTCTCCGTCGACGTCTACCGCCGTCTCGTGGACTGCGTGGACGCCTCCGCGCCTCTCATGCACCGCTATATGGCACTGCGCAAGCGCATTCTCGGCTACGACGAAATGTACATGTACGATATTTATCCTTCCCTTGTCGAGGGTGCGGAGCTGAAACTCTCCTTCGAGGAGGCGTTCGACCTCTGCCTGAAAGGGCTTGCCCCGCTCGGCGAGGAATATCTTGCCCTGTTCCGTCGCGGAAGAGAGGAGAGATGGATAGACGTGTGCGAGACGGAGGGAAAGACCGGGGGAGCGTACTCCATCGGCATCTACGGGAACCACCCCTTCGTGCTGCTGAATTACCAGAAAACGACGCATGACGTGTTCACCATCGCGCACGAGATGGGGCATTCCATCCATTCCCATTACTCCAACACGTTCTGCCCCTACGCGAAGGCGGACTATAAGATCTTCGTCGCCGAAGTCGCGAGCACGGTCAACGAGGTGCTCCTGCTCAAATATCTCTTAAAGACGACGGAGGACGGCGAACTCAAAAAATATCTGCTCAACTACTTCATGGACATGATCAGAACGACGCTCTTCCGCCAGACGCAGTTTGCCGAGTTCGAAGAACGGGCGCATGCGCTCGCCGAGAGCGGGGAGCCCCTCAATAAGGACAATCTGTCCGAGATCTATCTGGAACTCAACAAGAAGTATTACGGAGACGCGGTCGTGCACGATGCGAATATCGCCATCGAATGGGCGCGGATTCCCCACTTCTACCGTTCTTTCTATGTCTATAAGTACGCGACGGGCATCACCGCGGCGATCTGCATCGCGAACCGCATCCTCTCCGAGGGCGAACGCGCGGTGGAGGACTACAAGAAATTTTTGAAGGGCGGCTGTTCGACCGACCCTGTCTCCCTGCTCAAACTCGCGGGAGCCGATCTCACTTCCGACGCGCCCTTCAAGGCGGCGATGGCGGAATTCGAAGCCGCGCTCGATGAGTTCGAGACGCTGATGAAATAAATCAAGGAAAAATCACCATGGCAATTCAACAGATGCCGCACAATCTCGAAGCGGAGGCAGCCCTCCTCGGCTGTCTCATCATGGACGAGTATGTGCAGACCGAGATTCTCGAAACGCTGAACGAAGAGGATTTTTATCAAGAGTCCCACCGCATCCTTCTCGATGCGATGAAGAAGGTCGTCGGAGGGCGCAAAGCCGTCGATGTCGTCACGCTCGCCGATCAGCTCGAGCATGACGGCAACTTGCAGCGCGCGGGGGGACTTCAAGCCATCTCCGAACTCTCCGCCTCCATCCCGTCCACGGCGAATTACAAGCAATATTACGATATCGTCAAGCGCGACAGCGTAAACCGTGCGCTCATCCGCGCCGCAAAGAGCATCGTGGAGACGTGCCAGTCGGGTCCCGAGGAGCAGGATGCGGTCTCCTTTGCCGAGAAGTTGATCTACGACGTCTCGAAGAAGGGGGAGCGCTCCCGCCTTGCGGGTCTCGGCGACGGGGTCGTCATTCAGGAGATCATCAAAAAATTCGAGGAGATTCAGAGCGATCCCAACGCCTTCCGCGGCGTCGAGACGGGCTTTACCCACCTCGACCGCATCACCAACGGCTTGCAGAAATCCGACCTGATCGTCCTCGCCGCCCGCCCCGGCATGGGAAAGACCTCCCTTGCGATGAATATCGTCGAACACGCCTGTCTCGACAAGGGGCTGACCGCGGCGGTGTTCTCCCTCGAAATGCCCAAGGTCCAGATCGGGCAGAGGTTGCTGTTCTCCCACGGCGAAGTGAGCATGGAGAGGGGACTCTCCGGGCGGCTCACGGCAAAGGATTGGAAAAATCTGCTCGTCGCCGCAGATAAAGCGCAGAGGAGCAAGATCTATATCGACGATTCTTCGCGCATTACGCCCGCCGAAGTGCTCTCCAAGTGCAGACGGCTCGCCGCGAGCGAGGGCGGGCTCGATCTCGTCATGATCGACTATATCCAGCTCATGGGTTCCGACCAGAAGTACGGGAGAGGGGAGCTCAACCGCCAGCAGGAGGTCGCCTCCATCACGCGCGACCTCAAACTCATGGCGAAGGAACTCGACGTTCCCGTCATTGCGCTCTCCCAGCTCCGGCGGATCGAGAGCAAGGAGCCCCAGCTGTCCGATCTGCGCGAGTCGGGCGCCATCGAGCAGGACGCCGACATCGTCATGTTCATCAACCGTCCCGACGTGACCGCATCCAAGGAAGAGATCGCACAGGGCAAGGTCGTCAAGGGCGCGGCGGAGCTCATCATCGCCAAGCACAGAAACGGTCCGCTCGGGCGCATCCAGCTGCGCTTCATCGGCGAGACCACGCGGTTCATCGACGTGGACGACCAGAACCGTCCCGACGAGGAGCCGACCTATCGCAAAAAGCCGCAGGACGACGACCCTCCCGCGGGCGACGGCGACATTCCCTTCGAATGATATGCAGACCGTGATCGCAGACGGGAACGCCGTCTGGCTGAGAGCCGCCAAGAAGTATATCGAATCGGGCGAGGTCGTCGCCTTCCATACGGAGACGGTGTACGGTTTGGGCGCAAATGCGTTCGACGACGGCGCCGTCCTCAAGATCTTCGCGCTCAAAGGCAGACCCGCCGATAACCCGCTCATCGTCCATGTCCATCGGGAGTACGACATCTCCCGCCTCATCGACAGGGAACCGCCCTATGCCGCAGCGCTCCGCAGCGCCTTTTTGCCGGGACCGCTCACCATGGTCTATCCCTCCGCGGGAAGGGTGTCGAAGCATGTCTCCTGCGGGCTGGACACGCTCGCGATCCGCGTGCCTTCGTCGCCGACTGCGCAGGCATTTTTGCGGGAAGTCGATTTGCCCGTCGCGGCGCCCAGCGCCAATGTGTCCAAGCACGTGTCGCCCGTCACGGCGAGGCACGTCTATGACGATTTCAACGGGAAGATTCCGCTCATTCTCGACGGCGGCGCATGCGACGGCGGCATCGAGAGCACCGTCCTCGACTGCACGGGGGAAGTGCCGCAGATCTTGCGGGAGGGGCTCGTCACGCGGGAGATGATCGCTTCCGTCGCGGGGGATTGCAGACTCTATCATGCGGCGAAAGGGGAACGCCCCAAGAGCCCCGGCATGGCGTACAAGCACTATTCTCCCCGATGCCGGACGGCATACTGCGTCTCGGCGGAGGAGGCGCGGAAACTCTATGAACAGGAGAGAGCGGCGGAGATCCGTATATCTTGTGCGAGGACGGCGTCGCAGGCGAGCTCGGCGGATGCGCGCTCTTAAAACTCGGCGCAACGGGCGAGGAGATGGCGAAGAACCTCTATGCGCTCTTGCGGACGGGAGAAAAGACGGCGAGCCTTCTCATCGCGATACGTCCGAAGCAGAGCGGCGGCGTCATGGCAGGCGTCTTGAACCGCCTTTGCCGTGCATTTGGAGCAGAAGCATGAAACACAGAAAAGTACTTTTCGTCTGTACGGGCAATACTTGCCGGTCTCCCATGGCGGAGGCGGCGCTCCGCGCCGAACTCAAACAGCGCAGGATTCGCTGGTACACGGTGTCCTCTGCGGGGCTTTCCGCGGCAAACGGGCAGCCGATGTCCGCGAACAGCCGTCGGGCTTTGCAGGAAGCGCATATCCCGTTCGATGAAAATTTCACCTCGAAACAGTTGACGCCCGCGATGGCGGAAGAGGCGTTTTGCATCGTCTGTATGACGGAGTCCCAGCGCGAGGCGCTGCAAGATCTCCCGCACGTGACGAGTTTTTACGCCCTCTGCAAGCATGAGATCTTAGACCCCTACGGGCAGGATATCGACGCCTACCGCGTCGCTCTCCGCGAGATTCGCGAATGTCTGCCCGAGATCATACGGGTCTTGCTGCCGAAAGTAGAATAAAAAAACGGAGAAAATATATGAAAATTGCTGTTGCCTGCGATCACGGCGGGCTCGAACTCAAAGAAACGATCGTGAATCATCTGCATAGCTGCGGCTTTACCGTCGTGGATTTCGGTACGGATAGTCCCGCGTCCTGCGATTATCCCGACTTTGCGTATCCCGCCGCTTGCGCAGTGGGAAGGGGAGAATGCGATTTCGGCATTGTCATTTGCAGGACGGGAATCGGAATGTCCATCGTCGCCAACAAGGCGCACGGCGTGCGTTGCGCGCTCTGTCCTTCCGTGACGGCGGCGCAGCTCACCCGTCTGCACAACGATGCGAATGTGCTCGCGCTCGGCGCCGACCTCGTGAGCAGAAGCGACGCGATCGAGATCGTTAAAACCTTCCTTACAACGCCGTTCTCGAACGAGGAACGCCACCAAAGACGCATCGACAAGATCTCCGCTCTCGAAACGGGGGACTAAGGAGATAACCGTGCATCTCATCCTCATAGGCGGCGGGGAGCTCAAAGCCCGCGACACCCTGCCCATCGATGAATATATCGTCGCGACGGCAAAAAAAGCGGCGGGGGAGAGGCGCGTCTGCGGACTCTTTCTCCCGACGGCGAGCCACGACTGTATGCCGTATTACAATACGTTCCATAAGGTCTACACGGGAGTGTTCGGAATCAAAACGGACGTCGCTCTCACCGTGGGGCGGGAAACGGATCCCGAAAAGCTGCGCGAAAAGTTTGAAAGGGCGGATTTTTTGTATGTCGGCGGCGGCGATACCGTGTTTATGTTGGAGCAATGGAAGCGCTGCGGACTTCTGCAACCGATCAAAGAAGCGTTTGACGCCGGGAAACCGATCTGCGGACTCTCGGCGGGGGCGATCTGCTGGTTCGAAGAGATGTATTCGGATTCCGTCATCGAAGGGGAGTTCCGCATGTATCCCGGCCTGGGCTGGATAGAGGGAAAAATTTCTCCGCATTATGACGAAAGATCGCTTGACTTCGACGAGATCGTATTGTATAATAAGTACTGCGCCTGGGGATTGGAGAACTGTGCCGCGCTCGAAATCGAGGACGGCATCCCCGTAAGAAGCATTTCATGCGGCGGCAGCGTCTGGCGGCTCGACGGCAGAGGCGGGACGCTCGTCAAGACAAAATTCGAATAAGCGGATGTGGCGAAATTGGCAGACGCGCAGGTTTCAGGTTCCTGTGGGAGACCATGCAGGTTCAAGTCCTGTCATCCGCACCAAGTCAGTATAATCCGAACCAAATACTCGTAACGAGTGAATGGTTCGGATTTACTTTTTATCTATGAGCATAGTTTCGGGCTTGATTTATGCAGAGTTTTATGCTATAATATTAGAACGATAAACAGGAATTTAGCGGAGGAATATTATGTTTGAATACAAAGTGGAAATTTATAAAGTCAAAGAATTGGAAAAAGAATTAAATTCATTGGCTAAACAAGGCTGGCGGGTTATTGCTGTTACGCCGAATATAGCTATGGGTTACGGAATTATAGTTACCTATGAAAGGCAAGTAAAATAAACTTCAATTTAGCCGCACGGACGACGAGCATCTATACCATAGGTATAGCACACTATACTTATTGCGCTTCGCTCCATAAGTTCCGTGTGCCCTGCGGGGCTGTT